>NZ_LLYW01000029.1 GCF_001484195.1 Thermococcus celericrescens | reverse complement strand
ATTCCCGCTGAAAGGTTGCCCAAGGGCTGTCTTGGGAGTTCAACCCACTCTTGACCATAAAGCCTTCCCTCCACCGTGTTATGAAATATGAGCATACCATTTCCGCTTAACGGTGTCGTAAGTTATTTCTAATCACCCTTGCTTGCCCTTTAAGTGTATTCTCCCCTTGAATTGAATTTCGAGGCGTTTGAACTTTCCGAGGCCTTTGAGGATTAGTTTGTTTCCTTCAATTTTGTATTGGTCGTTTCTGAGGACTATTAAGCCTTCTCCCTTGATGTAGTTTGGTGGTTTGGGTTTGAGCCAGTTGGGGGGTTCTCCGTTCCGTTTGTTCCTTAAGAGTGAGAAGAAGCTTCTCCAGCTTTCGGCGTTCTTCCTGCAGATTTGTTGAACTGTTGCCGAGCCTATTTCGGATTTGAATGTTTCTCTTGGGTTTTTGAGGGTTGAGTTTTACCGTTATTGACCGCTTCATTCTAAAGTATGGTAATGTTTTTTAGGCTTTAAAATAGTTTTGCTTTCCTGCCTTCAGGCTGGTCTTTCGATTACTGCATCCCCACCCTAAAGGACGAGGCCTTCAGAAGAAAAAAGTAACAGTTTAATCCTCATGACATTCTTCCCCCCTTGATCTTTAGGTAGAGCCTTCCAGCGCTGGTTGCCTTATATTTGGGTGTTCTTCCGTCGGGCTTTTCAGCTCTAACAAGGCCGTACTTTGTCATTTCCCTCAGTTCGTGGCTTATCGTTGCGGGGGAAACCCCAAGCTCTTCGGCGATCTTCCTTACGCTCTTACCCTCAAGGAAGCCGCAGAGTATCCTAGCCCATCTCCTTTTAGCAGGCGCCAGAAACGCTCCCAGTTCCAGGGATATGTGTCCCGTCAGGTTCTCAAAGTCACTCTCGACAATGATTCTGGCATCTTCAATGCTCAAAAGTGCAAGGAGAGTGGAAACGATGAGTGGCCTCATGCCACCTGAAAGAACTGCCAAAACGAGGCGGTCATCGGTGAGGTTGTCCTTTATGGCCCGGGATATATCCCTTACGATCTCCTCACCGTTGAGGGGAACTTCGAGGATTAATACGTTTCCCTCCCCAATTATGGGTGACGCTATGTTCTTTATTGCGGTGATGGCATTAACCGTCCTCGGCTCCTTCTGGTATCCCTCAGGAACTATCGCCAGAAGCCTATCGCCAGCTTCGAGGCCATCTACGCCCTCTCTCTTTCTCACCAGTGCCCTGACGATGAACTTCTCGTCAAAGCCCACCGGAAAGACCACGAGCAAGGTTCCACCCCCTTACATTTAGAACCTCAAAGATCTCCCGCCCAAGGAGGCTTTTCTTTCCTCCCCTATTGGTTGCTGCGGCGTAATTGTCAGCTACCGTCAGGGGAAGCAGAAGTGAATAGACGCCTTTCAGGTTTTTCCTGAATACTTTCTCCACTCCACTGTTGAACTCAATCCACTCTTCCCATGGAATCTTTGGAGGGAGTCTTTCTCCCGACAGTTCTTTGATAAGAGACAGACAGTCCTCGCAAAGTCTGAGATTATTTGGCTTTTTGGGGCTTCCACTCCTGACCCAATCGTGGTGGTGGAGAAGTATTGCAATGGACGCTATTTCCCCGGTTTCTCCGTATTTTTTGAAGACGTCTCTCGCTATAAGGGCGGAGTAGAACTCATGGAACCCGAACTTTTCCCGCCTCTTCTGGAACTCCTCAAGGCACTTTCCAACATCGTGGAGGGCGTAGGCCTTCCTCAGGAGTTCCTCGGCGAATTTTTGCTCGACCCTCAGAACCTGTGCAAGAAATGCGCCGTAATCCCTGCGAAGGTACAGCCCCTCGATGATCTCAAGGCCCCTCTTTATGTGATCTTCCATCTTTTCTACACAGACCCCAGTCTCAAAAAATGCACACGCACTCATGGGATACCACGCTCCCAGTCGTATTCACCCATGAAAACAACATCAACTTCCTCCCCGAGCGCGATGGATTTTGCTATGTTATACGCGTCTTTCAGGCTTTGTATCCCGCCTTTCCAACCATTAATCTCTACTCTTCTCTTGGAGTAAAGTTCCACCAGCTTGGAGGGAGTTATCAGCACGGCCTCATCCCCTACTGAAAGCGGAATCAGGAAGCCCCTCATGATTGGGGTTCCACTGGCTGTTAAGCTCTCTATAGTGCTCAGAACTTGAGGGGCCCTCTTGGTTGGATCTACCATAAGTCTGAACAGTCTCCCCTTAAGCTCCCGGTTGACGTTCCTGGTGATAGAAACCGGTTTTTTCCCATGAACCTCCGTGACTATTGCCTGGTAAGTGTCTGGCACCCTTGGAAGGATCTGATGTTCCTTCATTAATTTTACTGTCCTTTCGACTTTATCCCCTAGGTATGGTCCGCAGGGGGCGTCTTCAAGGACGATTATCTCAGCCTTCATCTCGCTTCCATACCTGGCCACTCTACCAAATCGCTGGAGGAGGGAATTTATGGGGGCTCTATCGGTTACCATGAGGTCAACTGAAAAATCAACACCAGCCTCAACCGCCTGTGTTCCGATGAGGAGGAAATTTCCCTCGTTTTTCCATTCCCTAAGGCGTTTGATGAGCTCTCGTTTGTGGCTTGGTGTCATCCTGCCGTGGATTAGCATAATTCTTCTGCCTTCAGGCCAGATATCCGGGTTGTTTCTGGCTTTATTAAACAGCTCGACGGCCCTTTTAACCGAGTTCACTATAATCGCGTTTTTCTTTCCGGGCTCTATGAAATTGAGTGGATTTCCCGAATCAAACATTATCTCGATATCTTTTTTCAGCTCCCTCTCTATGAAGGGGTCATCCTCTTTGGGAGACAGAACATGGAAGTCGTAGCCGTTTTTCTTTGCGTATTTCTCAAAGATTTTTCCGTGGGCCTCTGAGAGGGTGGCCGTCATGACCACGATGGGGATCTTTTGGGAGGTGAGAAACTCAACAATGGCCAGAAACGCGGTCACCATTGATGCATCTTCAAGGAGGAAGTGAGCTTCATCGAAGATTACAAGCGACGTCAGTATCGAGGCCTGAGTCAAATAATCGTAGCCAAACTCCCTACCCGCTTTAATCCGGTGTCTCTTCTTCGTGTTGAGCTTCAGCAGATCCCGGGTGAAGGTGTCAGCGGTGGTTATATTGAGTGGGAAGAGATGGAGAAACTCGCCGCTCGAACCCATCATCTTGGTTCTGGAGAAGCCAAATGCCTCATCTGCAGTTTTCTGGATGTCCTCGATTATTGAACGCATCGGGAGAACGTGAATCACCCTGTCAAAGATGGAGGCATCTCGGAGGGAATGAACGGTCAGAGCAAAGCTGAGGAGCGTCTTCCCATAACCGGTAGGGGCTTGCAGGATTAAAAAAGGGGGATTCTCCGAGGAGGTGATAAGATGAAAAGCCTCCTCGAGCAGTGGCCTTTTCTCTGGCCTGAATCTCTTTGCCTCTGCGAGCTTCTGTAGTGCCTTCTTAAAAGCTTTCAAAGGAGCACCTCCAGGTGTTCCTGCCACATAAACGTTCTCATGACCTTCCGAAACTCCCCGCTCGCTCTCCCGCTGCCCTCCAAGAGAGCCCTGCCCTGACGGAACAGCCTGAAAACGGCGTCTCTGATCACCTCTTTTCTTCCGCTGTTGATGGCCCTGTACAGATCTTTGACGAAGATATACGCCAGCATCTCGCCATCGCCGTTGACGCCCTTTCGGAGCTCCTTTTCTGCAATGTCCACAAGGGCCCAGAGGGGGTACTTCTGGATCGTGGCTTTTCCATCCTTGAGCTCCACGAGGAGGGGGAGACCCCCGATGGTGACTGCTCCTACCCTGTTCAAATATTCCTTCATGTACTCGCTCAGTCCGGCTAAATTGAGCTGTACGGTCTTAAGCTCGGTATAAACCTGGCCCTCAAGGCTTATCAGGTGCAGAGTTACTGGATAGACTTCTTCGACGACGTTTTTCCCTTCCTCGGCGAGCTTCATCGCCAGCTTCATCTCGTAGAGCTCCTCAGTACTCAGGGAAATTCTGCCCGATGCTCCGGCACCCGTTAGTAAAAGGAGGCCCTTCTCAATAACCTTCTCAACCTCGTGGGGCCAGAAGCCCTCAATCCCTGGCTTTGTCATCAGGTAGTACTTTCCTCCTATGAATCCTGCGAAGCTCGTGAAAAAGCCGAGGGCTATGAAAGAGAACCACAGCGGATCCATACGTATCTGGGCTTTTTGGCCGGTTGTTGGGCTTAAGAACCCACTCTGGCGCTCGTAGTACTCTGGTTGTTTGATTATTGCCGGCAAAATGGCCTGCTCTCCCTTGTATGCCACCCCAAGATAAGTCCCATTTTTGTCCGTTTTTATAGTGGATAGGGACTCCCTGGGATCGATTTTACCCTCCCGGAGCAGTTTTATGGTCTCACTGGCCACAAGCTCAAAGAGCTCCCCATAGGTTTCGGGAGCACTCCTACCGAACCAGGCCTGTAGAACCTTATCGAAGGAACTCCTGTCGTTTCGGCCCATCTTTGAGGTGTGGATCTTCACCCTGCTTCCGAGGGAGTTCAGCGCGCCCTCCAATGCATCGGAGAGCTCTTCTTCGTCGGGCTCAAGTCCCGTCTCCATTACAACCCATGACATGCCCAATGCAAGTAGTTCCCTGGTCAGGCCTTCGTAGGGATAGCTTGCGAGGGCCTCAAGAAGCAAGGATGATCACCTCCCCGTCTAACTCTGCAATCGACAGCTTCCCCTGGACTTCAACTCTTCCTTCTGGATAGAACATTACAATGCGCCTAGCGTTGGAATAGTCGCCGATTCCCGAGCGCCAGTCAACGACCGTCTGGAGTGTTCCTTTCCCGCGAATATCAACGCCTTTAAAGGGAAAGGCGTACTTCGTTTTGGCTTCATTGACTTCTTGAATCTTTGCTTTCCCTCTATTCACGTCTTCGGCGCTGACTACTGATTCCCTTGAGCCGAGCCTCGTTATTCCCCACGCGGCCCTCTCCAGGTCTTTCGTGCTGTAGGTGCTCTCAGAGAGAGCTTCTTCATCGATAAGATACACGACCGTTAGCGAGTTGCTGGATTCACCGTACAGCACCGCGAAGGGGAACGAGGTTACCGCACTCTGAACTTTTTTCTCACGTTGATAAATTGTGTTAATCTTCAATAGAGAACCATAGAGCTTTGGTTTGCTCTCTGTCTTGATGGTGGTCCATTTGAAGAGGCCCATTGCGGATTCCGCTTTGCTCTTGAAGGTTTTCCTCTCGTAAATGGTCTCCCTCCTGTCGCCACTGATATGGAGGAGTGGATACGCTATTGCCCCTATCAGTGTGGTGGGTGGAACGTAGCGAAGCGCCGTTCTCATCTTGCTCTGGGGGAGGGCGCGGAGGGCTATTACTCCCGTGGGCCTCAGCTTAACTTTCAAAAATAAAGTCAAGGGAACCACCTCAGAAGGCTCCCTTCTCATGGAGGTAGTCAATCGCTTCCTTCAGGGCCTCTTCGGGAACCTTTTCGCCCGTGGCGGCCGTGAATAGGTACTCTTCTCCAAAGCTCTCAAGGACCTTTAACCTTCTCTGGGTTTTCTCTAGGTAGTCATCGTAAATCGGCGAGGTGACGACGAATGGGTGCTCCGTAACTGACACAACGAGCTCGGTTATGCCTCCAACCGGGAAGAAGCGGGAGAGCTTGGCCCCAAACTGGCCTGAGGAAAGCATCCTGAAGAGTGCCTTTAGTGATGCTTCGCGTCTCTTCTTAATTTCGTTCTCATCGAGTATTGGCTTCGAGGTTATCGCGCTTACGCCTACCGCATCGAGGTCGAGGTTGAAGGTGAAACCGTAGAGCGCGGTTCCGGTTTCGACGTAGTATATCATCTGCTCGGAGGCGTTGCCCTTTTTGCTCGATGCGTCCATCTGGGCGTGCCTGGCGTGGAGCTGCGGCTCGGAAGTGGCGAATAGAGCGACCGACTTGACTGGAAGGGCGTAGCTTACCTGGAAGGCTGAGCTCCTCCTAACTGGTGGTTTCTCGGCATAAAGGAAGCCGCCGACATCTTCAACGACGCAGGCCTTTACGATGGCCTCTTCGATCTTCTTGGGATCGTCTGGAATCGGATCAACCTTCTTCTTAAGATGAACCTTGTTCATGGACTTGTAGAACTCCATCCTCCAGCAGTCATCGCAGACCGGCAGATCTGCGGAGAGGGCCTCATTAACGAGATGCTCTTGGTAGGCATGGGCCAGGCTCTCACCGCTCATGGCTGGGACGTAGACCGTCTTTAGCCTTCCGTCTTCCTCGACTAAGTAGGGAACGCGCCTGTGCTTGCCGTAGTTTCCGGCGGTTTCGACCATGTTGAGGGCCTCGACGTTGGCCTCAAACCTAACTCCAACGCTCAAGAACATCACACATCACCTCCGGAGTTTTCTTTCTTCGAAGGATACGCGAGGGCGAGGGTCGCCACGAGTTTGGCAACTCCCGTATCCGAGCGGACATCTTTGAGAAACCCCATCACCTCTTCACCGCTTGGAATGCCAGGCAGGAGGATCTTATTGCCATCTTTCTCGATGTACCTTCCCCCATTTTCATCGACGGAGGCACTTTCTCTAATCGACCTGAATGCTCTGAGAGCCTCAAGAAGCGCTACCTCGACAGGTTCTGGATTCAGTGCGTTCCCAATCCTGTCCACATAGCTGAAGTTCCTCGTCTGCACAAAGAACCTCAGCATCTTCACTATGCCTTCGTACTCAGTCACGGTGTTCACCTCAGCAGAGGTAGAGACATTGCTGGATTTAAGCTTTACGTTTAATTCATGTTTAATAAGGAACGAACATTCGTTTAGAAAAATCTAAACACTTGTAGCCATCTCCCAGGACATGACTCTCTCCGGGCAGTTTTTGGGGCCTAGCTTAACACTTGTCTCTCCGTTTGCCTAGCACTGAACGCCTCAAAACCACGCCACTAGAGGCTCGTAATCCTTAACCCCGACGAGGTGTTTGATCAGCTTGTACGCCTCAAGCCTTATCAGCCTCTGCTTCGTGACGTTCTTTTTAAGGCTGGGGTGTTTTACACTCTTACTAAGCTCCTTGTTGTAGTGCTCTAGAACTGTCCTCATCCCCTCCTTAGTCAGCAGAACGCCGTTAAGCTCGCTCCTAAAGTGTTCCTTCCTGATTATCCCCTGCTTCACGAGGCGCGTCGCTATTCTGTCGGCTATTATCGGCTTGAATATCTCGCTTAAGTCTAGCGCTAAAGAGAAGCGCCTCTCATCGGGCTCGTGGAGGTAGCTCACCGTCGGAACCAGCTGGGTGTTGTAGAGCTCGCTCACTACGGTGGCGTAGAGCCTCGAATTAAGGAAGCTTATCAGCGCGTTCATCTCGTTCCCCGGCGGCCTTCTCGTCCGCTTGACTATCCTGAATCCCTCTGGCAGATGATCGTCCCAGCGCGAGTAGTATTCCGCCCTTATCCTCGCCTCGACGTTCATGACGTCGGTTATCTTTTTCGCATTCTCAAGTTCTTCAAAGAACTCGTCCAGAAGCTCCGAAAATCCATCAGCGACCTTCCAGCGCTTCAAATTCCTCTCCATGTTGAGGGCAGAGCCCTTGACGAAGAGTCTCGCTAGCTCAAGCCGCTTTTCCCGGTCGAGGTAGTGCTCGGCCTGCTTGATGACCAGGTCTCCGGAGTGGAGCTTCTCTTTGGGGTAAAAGCTCCCATCATAAAAGCCGTAGTGGTTGAAGAAGTGCACCGCTATCCTCTTCTGCGCCAGAAAATGGAGGGCCTGGGAGCTTATGTTCACGTGGCCGTAAACGTAGATGTCGTAGATGCCTTCAACTGCCAGAGGCTTCCTCCCCTGAGCGTTCTCGAAGTAGAGCGTGTTCTCCCTCCGGAAGAGGTTCCCGTTGGAAAAGAGGGTGAGGGAGCGCTTTCTCATGCTATCACCTTACGTATTCGGGTAAAACGTTGATGCCGACCGTTTGGGCCAGCTTTCTTAGTTTGACGTCAAAAGTGGCAAGTGGAAACCCCTTTAAAACGGCATGGGAAAGGATTATGGCATCGTTAATATGGCTTAAGGATCGGTTGTAATCCTGAAGTATCTTGAGGGCGTGAAGTATGATTTCATGACTCATCTCCAGACCCCGGAATCTCGGGTCAGATATGTACCATTCGATCATTTTCTTAGCTGTCTGAAGAGACTTCTTTTCCCTCTTAAAGAACCAGAGGTATTCCTGGAGTACAAGCGAGGGGATGTACCATTTATCAAGGGACTCCAGAAGCATCCGGCCGTTCTCATGGAAGGGATTATCCGAGAAGGTGTCATAAATCAAAACGTTGGTGTCGATCACTGCATGCATTCCTCCATACCCTCCTGGATACCTCTCTCGATTTCCTCAGGGGTAATTGGCCTGCCAAGCTTGAGGGTTGGACGTTCTCTTCTGAAACGTTTTATCACTATCCTTTCTCCCTCAAGCTCAACCTCAAGCAGCTCTCCCTCCTTAATTCCGAGAGCTTTTCTAATTTCTGCGGGGAGCGTTATCTGATAGTTTCGGGTTACTTTTGTCACAGGCATAGTATTGCCTCCTTACTAGTAAGTTAGTATATCTGCTATATTAGAGTTTCTACTACTCAAACCCAGCACAGCTCGTAGTAGGCGCACTTTTTACATTTCCTTGATTTCACCGGCTCTGGTGGAGCTGGGAGTGATTCTATCCTTTGAACTTCCAGAATTGCCGCCTCCACTTCCTCCTCCCTGCCGTCAAGGGTTATCTCCTTCGTCTCGTTGAGCTTCGGGTAGTGGAGAACCGCTTTTGCCTTGATGCCGAGCCTCTTGAGATAGTAAAGGTAGTAAAGCGCCTGCATTTCGTGGGCCTTCTCCATCGCCTTCCCGAGCTTGACTTCGTGGACTTCTATGGTGTCCCCCCTCCGGATGAAGTCTATCTTTATGCTGCCGACCCGAACTTCCTTCTCCTCGCTGGCATAGCGCCTCTCGTGGAAAAATTTACCAAGGTCAACCCACTCGCTCTCCTGCTCCATGGTGATGCCCTTCGAGAAGTACCAGAGCTTCGTGGGGCAGATGAAGAGGTAGTTGATCTCGGTGCCGCGGATGAGGAGATCGGTGAGAGGGTATCCCTCCATCCCTAGCCCCCGCTTACCCTAAGTATCCAGAGCTCAAAGAGGGGATTTTCTATCAAGTATCTTCCGTTTTCCCGCACTATCAGCTCCTTTTCTTTAAGGGCCTTCAACGCCGCCTGAACCGTTGAAGTTCTTTCAAAACCGTACCGATTAAGAAAGTCCCTTGAGTAGAAGTCGCTCTCATTCCGCGCTATCGCAACGAGGAGTCTCCGCTGGTTAATTGTCAGGGAGTCCCATACCTCCTCAAAGAACTCGCTTGTTTCGTTAAGTATCTCTTCAACCGCTTTCTCTAGGTCTTCTCTGGATATATGCCCCCTTTTCGAGAGGATGGCGTTCAACCACAGCCGGTAGCACAGCATCTGCGTGTAGTGGGGATGTCCCTTGGTTATCCCCAGCACAGATTCTATTAGCCCGTCGTCAATCTTAAGCCCGCTCTCTCTGAATTTGTTTTCTATGAAGGGCCTGAACTTCTCCTCCGGGATTCTCCTGAGGATCATGTGCATCCCAAAATTGTAGAACGGACTGCGAGGGGACTGGAATATCTCGCGCATCATCCCCTGCTTGCTCCCCACGAAGACGTAGGTTACTTCCTTATGTTTCTGGAACTCAGCGCGCATCTTCGGGAGGACGTCTTTTCCGAGGTTGCTCACTTCCTGGAATTCATCGAAAACGACCACGACCCTCTTTCCCGTGATCTCCGCGAGACGCTTTGGCAACTTTAGAGCCTCTTCGAAGGCGGTGTTTTCCTCCCCCACAATGAACTCCACGCCGAGTCTTTTCCCGATGGTAATTCTGGGCGTTGTTGTTTTAAACAGCCTCCTCAGGAACTCCTCCACTCGGCCTTTCCACGTTCTTATCGCTGCCGAGCTTATTCTCTCGGCGAGCTCTTTCTTGGTTAGGATTCCCGAGCAGTCAACTTCTATCGGATACACTTTCTCCCCAAGTTCGTCCAGGGCAATGCTCACGAGGGAGCTCTTTCCATAGCGCCTCGGGGAGTATATGATAACGTTCTGACCGCTCGTTACGGCTATTTTGAGCTTTTCAAGCTCTTCTTCCCTGTCCGCAAAGTGCTCCCTGCCTACCTTTCTCCCGTAGACGAAGGGCGGCTTCATTACACCTTCACCTGTAACAGTATTTAGTGTGGTGAATTTTATAGTTTTTGGTGTAATCAATCAAAGCATATCTCCTCCCTTTACTGGAATTCTTAGAAGGCCGGTTTCTGGGTTGTACTCAAGCTCAGCAACGAGGATGTATCTTCCCGGCCTCTTATCAGAGAGCCTGTGGAAGTTTTCCCTCTCGGCGTAGTAGAGCCACATTGGAATCGGAGTGAGATAGCGGTGCACTTCCATACCCATTTTCCTGTCGAGCAGTTCGCTTACCCTTCCCTGGTAAACACCTGGAACCGCTTCGAGGCCATTGAACATCTCATAGAACCTCTGCTCGTCTTCTCCTTTCATCATAGGCTTCACGCTCCTGAAAACTTCAAGGGCCCTCTCCCTGTAGTCCTCGACTTCCCGCTCAAGTTTGCTCGATACTGGAAGATAAACCTGACTTACAAGCTCTGAAATCTTCGATTCCCTTAGTTCATTCCCATCCAATTCCTGAAGTATCTTCACACTCTCTTCAACGATCTTGTATGGCTTGTAGATTTTCCTATCGGCCTCGGAACCTTTGGTCAGGACGTAGACATCTTCGATCCTCCCTTCTCTCCAACCCTGCCTGTTCACTCTCCCGAAGCGCTGTATTAGCGCGTCCAAGGGAGCAGGTTCCGTCAGTATCGTCGAGAAGCTGACGTCAAGGGAGACCTCCACGACCTGCGTTGCAACGACGAAGTCATAATCGGACATCCGTTCCAGGAGAGCCTTTTCCTTTGCTTCCCTGTCGCCGTAGGTAAACCTGCTGTGGAGGGGCAGAACCCTGTAGTCTTCGCTTAACTCTTTGTAAACGCTCACCGCCCGGTCCACGCTGTTGCACGTTATCAGAGCAGGTCTTGAAGTTTCCCTAACTTTCTCATATATCTTGAGCTCTTTGATTAGCTCCCTCACGGAAGCCATGTCTCCGTCAACAACGTGGACTCTGTGACGGGTGAACTTATCTAACTCTTCTGCGGTGGCTTTGAGTTCCTTAAAGGGGGCTGTGTTCTTAATAAGTTCTTCAAGGAAGTCCGGTAGGGTTGCCGTCATCACCATGGCCTTTGCTCCCATTGATTTAAGCTCTTCAAGCATCGCGAGGATTATTCCGAGGACGTTTGGCTCATAGGCGTGTATCTCATCGAATATGAGGAGCGATTCTGAGAGCTCCGTTTTCAGCATCTCGTGGAAGCCGACCCCAAAGAAGGCCTTCATAAGCTGGAATGGAGTGGTAACCTTTAGCGGGGTGTATATTTTATGGTAAAGCGAGCTCAGCCTCTTGTATTCGAGGGCAGATGCGTAGAGATAAAAGCTCGCTGAGCTGTGGAGAACCCCAATGATGGCGGGATCCGAGAATATCCCCATCATTCTCCGGTGCATTGCGTTTATGCTAGCTTTATATGGCAAGATGTAAAAAATCCTGCTTGTTATTTCCCCTTTCTTCCGAAAAGCGTTTCTGTTCGCCCATAGGAGTGCCGCTTCGGTCTTCCCATACCCGGTAGGTGCCCTTAGGAGCAGGTTCCCCTCGGAATTGGAAGCCGCGACTTGGAGAGGTCTGAGTTTCTTTCGGGGAATTTTCAGCTCAAGCCTTTCCACAATGTCGGGTAGGCGGAGTATCCCGGTTTCACCCGCGGAGGCGAGGTGGTCTGAGGCGTTTAACAGACCCCGCATAAACGTCAGTGTTTCCTTCTCCTCCTCAAGATGGTCATCATACCACTCCTTTAACTTCTGAAAATCGAATTCTCCGAGCCTCTCCTTCCAGTCTTCCGGTAAGTGGAACCTTTTCGGTGGCTTGGTTGTTCCGAAGTAGTATGCCTCAATGTTGGGGACCCTCGGCAGAAACATCCTCTCTATGTACTCGGCCCGCTCAAGGAGTTCCTCAAGCTTCTCGTCGAACTCGAGGGGACCTATGTTGGCAATACGAACTGGGAGGATCCCTTCGAGCTCATCCAGGGTCTTGTGATGGGTGAGTATCGCCAGCGCTATGAGGTTGCGTTCCCTCTCCGGAAAGTCCAGAAACTGTACGAATGGAGCCGAAAGAATCTCGTGGCGGTAGCCCCACTTGTTCTTCTTTTTTTGAAAGCCGCGGGCACACTTTCCAATATCGTGGAGGAGGACGGCATAAAATGAAAGCTCAAAAATGCCAGGGGAAAGCTCCTCAAGCCAGCTGAATGAGTTCTTTATGCTCTTCAGTACGTTGATTGCATCGAGCGTGTGGCACTCTAGGAACTGGTGGGGGTTGAATTTGGCATAGCAGAGCTTCATCCGCTCCACCTATGCAGGCAAACGCCTATATCGAGCTCTGGGTCGTAGGGCGCTTTGGTTCTCTGCCTCATTCTTTCGGCCCTCGTTCTTGGGAACGGGAGTACGATAAAGGGCCTTACGAGCTTTGCCCTTCTCGGAACGGTGGAGTAGTCGTATTCAACGACGAGCGCATGGACCATTCCTGGGAGTCCGAGCCCGATGGGAACCACTGTGCCCCCGAGGGGCGCTTCCTTTTCTTCAAGTTTAACCTCTTCCTTGATTTCCTCAACGACTGCTAGGTCGCTCGACCTTCCGAGGAGGAGCTGGTAGCGGGGTCTTTTGAAGTGTTCCTTCCACTCATCTGGGAGATATAGGTAGAGCTCCGCGTTGTGGTGGAACTCGCGCTTCATGATGTCCGTCTCGACCTTTCCAAGGGCGTAGATTTTTTCAAGGTCTACTCCCTTACCCCTACTTTTGAAGACGTAGCCAACGTATGGAAGTTTGGTGAGGTAAACCGGTTCTCCCTTTGCGGCGGAGAGTATGCCCTGGATAGTCGATGGCGGTGGAACTGGCAGGGTCGGCTGGTACCCTGACTGAAATGTTGGAAAGCGGAAAGATGCTGTCCATGCCCTCAGCTTTACCCGTATCATGGGCTCACCCGTAGTACGCCTCGATTTCCTTTGAGAACTCATCTATCGCTTCCTTCACCGTTCCAACGAACACTCCAATACCGCTCTCCTTAAGCTTCTTGACAGCATCATTCATATCCCAACCAAGGGACTTAACGAAGCCCTCATCGTAGCCGAGGTAGAGCTTTGCCCCGTCGGGAATAACGTCTTTAAAGTCTCTCAGCCTCTTTGCAAGTGCCTCCACGTCAAACTTGATTTCTCCCCTGTCCTCGAAGACTATGTCGCTTATGAACGGGTTTATTCCTGCTTCAACATTGAGGAGGAGCACGAACTTGGGAGTTACGTCCGTGTGGTACTGCGTCTGCTTGGCGCCGCCTGAGAGGAGGCGGAGGGCTTTTATGGCTTCACCTGCGCGTTTCTTCCTTATCTCTACCGGCATAATCCATTCTTTTTCATTCATCTGGACTTTAAGCTCCTGTGCAGGTTTCAGATACTCCTCCTCGTATTTCATAGCCTTGAGGGCTTTCTTTAGGACTTTCTCTTTCTTTTTTCTATCTGAGACTAGGTTGAGTATTCTTGGTATTGATTCTGGAGTTAGGAGATTTAAGTAACCTGCCTTATATTCTATAGTGAACTTCCCTACGGCATCGAGATCTAGGGAGAATGCCCCCTTAAAGACAGTAGAGTAGAACTCCTGGCCGTACGGAACTGGATCGCCCTCATGCCTTGAAGCATAGCCCTCATCCAACGTTACAGAGTTTCTTTCTGGTAATATGGAGATCAAGGGAGTTGTCTTTAGCGGCGAGACTCTAGTAAGGGCAAACCCTTGTTCGTTTTTCCCGCGTTCAGTTTTTGGTGCCCACATGTAGCCGAATACGTCGTCGTCATCGTATTTAATTGGATTCGCTGCAGTGAAGACTTGCTTCTCTGTTCTGAAGAGTGGAGACATCCTCCATGAAAAGTGGCGTTCTAAAGTCTTTCTCCACCAGTATCTCCAAGCTTGGGAGGAGATATATGCGTAGACATTGCGTCCTTTCTTTAGCTTCTTTACTGCAACCTGGTTTTCCTCAGTGGCAGCAGTTGGCTTTCCAAACATATTCAGCGCCGAGTGCGGCGCGTCTATCAGAACCAGCCCAGTTGCAAACTTCATTCTTCATCCCCCTCCTCAAATTCCTCTTCGTCTTCTTCGGCTTCAACCTCCTCAGCGGAGGCCTTCATGAGCCTGTCGTGGAGCTTTTCATAGATGCGGAAAAGGAGAAGACTTTTGACGGTCTTCCAGGAAACGTTTAGGTCTTCACCGTAGCCCGTGAGTATCCTTGCAAAGTCATCAAAGCTCATCAGGGCCCCTGGAATACCAAGCTCCTGCCTGTCTTTTTCGACTCTTATAAAGAAGCCCTCAAACTGGTAGAGCTTCTCTGCCTTCTCAAGCTCCCTGACGCGTCTTGAGAGCTTGTTGTCCGGCAACTTTTCAACGGTTTCCACAATTCTGTCAGCAACTCCTTTAATAAACTCCAAAGCCTCTTTATCCAAACCCAACACCTCCGAGCAGTAAAATGAAAGGAGCCTCCAGCTTGCGTTCACCTTACGGTTTTGGAAGTCAAGGAAGTACGGGAGTATGCTTTCTCCGGAGAGGAGCTTTGAGTAGACGTTGTTGGGATAACGTTTCTTAAAATCCTCAAACTCTTCCTCACTCGGCCTTCTCCTCCATCCCATTGAAACGATATTCCTCCAGCCTGCCCTGTCCATCCTAGCCGCGAAGGCGACGAAGCGGAGAACCGGGTTGGGGATGTATATTACTTCCATTTCTTGGCCCTGATTGTTGTTAACGAAGTAGTAGAGTGCAATTGAGGCGTTTTGGAGTTTGCCCAGTTCAAGGTTCGTCCCTATCTCGATGAGCTTTTCAAACAGGAAGTTCTCAGGCCGTTTGAAGTCCCGCGCTGTGGAGGCAAGCTCACTCTTTTTGATGTCATCTATGGCTTCCTTATGAAACTCGAGCATCAGTTCGTATGGGTGTGCGTGGATTATAAGAACCCTTGAGAGGCGGTAGGCAACTAGGGGCATCATCTGGGCAAGAAACAGGCAGTGGGAGCAGATGTTTGCCCCATCTTTTCCGGAGGGGAAGTAGTTTGGAACTCCTCCAGTACCGATGAGTGGAAAGTCAGAGCGATAAACCGGTTTGGTTCTAGCGTGCCTTCTTCCGCAGATTTCACATATCGGGGCGCACGGGTCTTCTTTCTCACTGAGCAGGCCGATTAGATTCTTTTTAATTGCCTCTGATGTTCTCTTCTTGGCCATACTGGGGTTTGCCATGAGGATTCCGCTGTTTGGAAGCATCATCGCGTGTATGTACCCTGAACTCCACTCTTTCCGAGCATACAGTCTGGAAGCGAAATTTATGGCATCTTCAATATCCTCCTCAGTCAGCTCCTCTGGCTTTTCCTTTCCGCTCAAGAGCAGCAATGCGACGAGGCCCGCGTCAGTAAAAGGGTGCCCAGTCCAGGTGAAAAGCGGAGATGCATCATCTGAAGCTGTCTGCACCTCATGAGTCCTTTGATCCTCAGATTTTGTCTGGAACTCCTCAGACCTTTTTTCTTCCCCGATCTCTTTCACCTCCTTTCCAGCGCCTTTTCATCTTCGCATCCTTTCCGTCAACCTTCACCATCCCGAACCCCATCGAGTTCTTCTCGCCGAAGCCAGCTAAGTAGCCGGCCCTCAACAGGTCTTCATCACCGTAAGCTTTGAACACGAGATGCCATGCCACCTGAAAGATGCCAGGCTTAACTTCGAAGCGCTTCGGCTTGGCGTTGAGGACTTTCATCTCGAACTCTTCGGGCGGTTTTGATCCGTAAATGAGAACGTACTTCTCGCGAAGGTTCTCCTTGATGAGTTCGTAGAACTCCGGCTCCCTGGGCGATAAGTCGTAGCTCCTCGGCTTTCCGAACTGGAGCCTTTTGGTGGTGACGGCTATGGGTGAAAGGGTCACGAACTTCCTCCCGCTCAGCCTCTCGGGTTCCGCCAGGGCCTTGACCTCCTCGACCACGAACCTCTCGCCCCACAGCTCGACCTCCGGCCTCTGGAGCAGGTCGCTGATGAACGCCTTCGCTATCTCTGGAACGGCCGTTGAGAAGTAGAAGAAGCCCCTCCTGTATCCCAGAAAATATGGGCCTCCCTTTTCGAAGTCTCGCTTTTCCGCCATGAAGAGCGAGAACGTGAAGAGCTTTGGTATCTTCGGCGAGTGAAGACGGAGGCTCAGATCGGGGTTAACGCGCTGAATCCTCCTGTAGATCAGCCCCTGGAGGTAGTGCTGGTGGTTGAAGGGAACCTTGAACGGCTCATTCTCCGGGCGGAGTCTTATTGCAAACCTCAACCTATCACCCCACTACGCGGTAGCGTATGGCAAAAAAGGTACGTTGTTGAACCTTATAAGGCTTTCTAACCTTTAGAGTACGAAGTAAAATGAGCATCATGTTCCACTTCAATGACGGTGCAGTAGTAACTTATTACCCCGCGGACTACATAGCCCGGCTCCATGCGTCTATAGTGCATTGGTGATGTATAACCGCCGGCATAATAACGCGAGTATACATGAAACTCACAAAGGCAGAAGAGAGAAAGGGAAAAATCCCTCAGAGAAGCATCCTGGCGTCGACGGCAACGGCGCTGTCCTCGTAGGCGAAGATCGGGTTGATGTCGAGCTCCTTGATCTCCGGAAGCTCGAGGGCGAGCTCGCCGACCTTGGTGATTATCTCGGCGAGGGCCTCGATGTTGACCGGCTTCTCACCGCGGGCTCCGGCGAGGATTGGGTAGGCCTTGATCTCCTTTATCATGTCGAGGGCCTCGTCCCTGCTTATCGGGGCGACCCTGAATGACACATCCTTGAGTATCTCGACGAAGATTCCACCGAGACCGAACATTATGGCCGGGCCGAACTGCGGGTCGCGGATCATACCGACGATGACCTCCTTGCCGAGCGGGAGCATCCTGTATATGATAACGCCCCAGAGGTCGGCGTCCGGCTTGTAGTTCTTGGCGTTCTCCATGATGGTCTTGAAGGCCTGCCTGGCCTCCTCGTCGCTCTTGATGTTGACCTTGACACCGCCGGCGTCGCTCTTGTGGATGATCTGCGGGGAAACGATCTTCATGACGACCGGGTAGCCGATCTCCTTGGCGAACTGAACGGCTTCCTCCTCGTTGGTGGCGACCTTGAAGTCCGGAACGGGGACGCCGTAGAGCTTGAGTATCTCCTTCGCCTCAGGCTCGACGAGCGGCCTGTTTTCGGCCTTGGCCTTCTCGATGATTGCCCTAGCCTTCTCAATCCTGTCCATACCAATCACCTCATCAGCTTGACAGTTCTCAATCCGACCGGGCAGTTAAAAGGGTTTCCATTTGCCAACCAATCGTTTCTTTCGTTTCGGCTCGGTTTGAAGCGATGAGGGGGGTATAAATACTCCGCCGCCAAATATAGTACAGGTGATTTTTATGAGAAAGAAGGCGATAGCTGCAGTGGGTGGAATTGCACTTATAATCCTGGCAGTTTTCTCGTTCCAGGGGGAGAAGGCAGCGGCGAGCGACACCACCGTCGTCCTTTACAACTCTGCGAAGATTGGGGTTGTGGAGAGGGTCATGGAGGTTGAGCTGGATGAGGGAATAAACGACGTGCCCCTGGAGGAGCTGGCCGGGCTCGACATAGCGGAGGTCACGATAAGGCCTCTTGACGGTGGAGTACACGTCCTCGGGGTCTTCAGCAAAGGCTCAACCGGGGACGTTTACAGCGCCAACGTTGGAAGCGAGGTCGAGGTCAAGCTGAGGAGCGGCGACACCGTTACTGGCAAGTTCCTTGGATTCAAGAACGGGAAGATAGCCATCGAGGGCGACGGCTACTACCTCATAAACCCAAGTGAGGTTGTGTACTTCAAGGCCAAAAACCTCGGCGGGCAGGCGAGCGTCTACGTGGTTCTTGGTGCGGACAAAGCCGGAAAGTACAACGTGAGCATCATCTACCGCGTCTCCAACATGAGCTGGGAGAGCAGGTACAAGCTCTACATCGGCGATAACGCGAAGCTCTACGGCTACATAGTCCTCAACAACCCGACTGCCCAGGAGTTCAAGGACGCGAAGGTTCTCCTCGTCGCCGGCGACGTCCAGCTGTATCAGAAGGTCCCCCAGCCGAGGGTTCTCTACACCCTGGCGGAGAAGGAGACTGACCAGGTCAACGTCGGCCAGCCGGAGAAGATAGAGGCGTTCTACCTCTACAAGCTTGGCGTCGTTGACCTGAATCCCGCGAGCAAGATGATGTATCCATACATCAACTTCGAAGCCCCCTTCGAGAGGGAGTACCTCTACGAGAGCTGGCCGTACGGGGGAGAGGAAGCCGTCTACGAGTCGATATCGTTCAAGACGGAGAAGGTTCTCCCAGCGGGAATCGTTGAAATATACCGGGAGACCGACGACGGGAGCCTCCTCGTGGGCGAGAGGTCCATCGAGCATACCTCCAAGGGTGAGATGCTGAGGATAGGCATCGGCAGGGACTACGACCTCAAAGGCACAACTACTATGCTCGATCAGAGGAACGGCGAGGGCTACACCTACTACAAGATAAAGATAACCCTCGAGAACTTCGGGAACGAGACCAAGACCGTCGTGGTCAGGCACCACAAGTGGGGCAAGCTGCTGAGTTCGAGCATCCAGCCGATCGACGAGACCGCCAACTACATCGACTTCAGGGTAACCCTGAAGCCCGAAGAAAAGAAGGAGATAATCTTCGACTACGAGAACCGGTATTGAGACTAGCTCTTCCGCAGGGTTATCTCAAATATGTTTTCTCCTTTTGTTATGTCCAGCACGAGGCTCTTGTCGTAGTCGACGAACTTGGTGTTCACGACGGCGTAGCCCTCTCCCTTGAGGAACTCAGCTATCTTTAGACCCAGGTCGCCAAAGAACTCCGCCGCCATCGTGGACATGCTCGGCTCCTTTATACTCAGCTCGTCGTGATAGCGCCTGGCCAGCTCAAAAACATCCATGGTCACCACCGGTTATAGTATGCTCCCGGAGGATAAAACGCTTTCGTCCGAAAGGCTTAAAGCAACCCCGGCCAAGCGGTGAGAGTGAGAGCCATGGATGAGAAGACCCTCAGGAAGGGCGAGCGCTACTACAGAGCTGGAAAGGTCCTATGGGTCGTCAAGTACGGTGACAGGCTCTTTTCCAAGGTCCTGGGCACTTACCCGTACTACGTGGAGCTGAACCTCTCGACGGGAGAAAACACCTGCACCTGCCCTCTGGGCGGTGACTGCAAGCACGTTGCGGCCGTTATGAAGGCCCACGAGAACGGGTTCTACTTTGAGGCCTTCGACCGTCACGCCGATCTCTTCCCGGAAGCGGTTGCCATGGAGTTCCTCGCGGAGGTTCCGGAGCTGGCCCTCGACGTCACCATTAAGGAGCTCCGCTTTGCCCTCAGCACTGACGAGAGCGGGAGTGAGGTCGCGAGGCTTTTCAGACGGGCACTGAGGCTCGTGGACATGACCGGGAAAAGAGAAGCCCTGCACTTTCTTGAAGAGGTGATTGAGGAATACCGGCACGTTTTCAGCGACTATGAGCTGGCGCTGAGGCTCGAGAACGAACTGAGGGAGCTTGAGACGGCCCTCTAAAAAAGCCTTATAAATCCCCCACGCACCAAATAGAAACTTAGAGGGTGAGAAAATGAAGGCGATCTATCGGGAGATGTGCCCGAACTGCCTCGGTAGAATCTCCGATGAGAGGCTGATCAATAAGAACCCGTGCAGCGAGTGTCTCGATGATACCGTCACCGCCGATTCTTATTTTGACCTCATAACTGCGGTTAGAAGCGCCCTGAAGCTCAGAGGCACGTTGGAGGAGTGGGAGAGGATATACTCCCTTGAGAATGGGTTGCGTGAAGTTGAGGGGTTCTTCGAAAAGGCCACCGGTTTTACCTTCTGGAGCGCCCAGAGGACATGGGTAAAGAGACTCCTGAAGGGCAGGAGCTTCTCAATCATAGCCCCCACGGGGATGGGAAAAAGCACCTTTGGGGCGTTCATGGCGGTCTGGCACGCGACCAGGGGAAAGAAGAGCTACATAGTCGTCCCAACAACGCCGCTGGTGGTTCAGACCGTCAGGAAGATTCGGAAGATAGCGGAGAATGCGGGCGTTGAGGTCAACCTCGCCTACTACCACGGCAACCTCCGGAAGAAGGAGAAGGAGGAGATGCTGGCCAAGATTCAGAACGAGGACTACGGGATACTCGTCACCAGTGCCCAGTGGATGGCCAGGAAGTTCGATGAGGTTCTGAAGGGCAGGCACTTCGATTTCATATTCGTCGATGACGTTGATGCGTTTCTCAAGGCCAGCAAGAACATAGACCGCTCCCTTTACCTCCTCGGTTTCAACGACGAGGTAATCGGAAAGGCCTGGGAGATAATCCGCCTTAAAAAGCAGATGTCCAAATACCTGAACGGACGCGCCAAGGACAGGGAGGAGAGACTTAAGGAGCTAAACGCTCAGATAGCGGAGCTCCAGCGCGATATAGAGGAGTTCAAGCGCGAAAACCCGATCGGAATCATGATAATAGCCTCGGCCACGGGCTCGGCAAGGGGCGACAGGATAAAACTCTACCGCGAGCTCCTGGGTTTCGAGGTTGGAAGCGGGAGAAGCGCCCTCAGGAACGTCGCTGACACCTATCTAAAGCCGAGCAAGGACATCAAGGAGCACGTGGAGGACCTTTTAACGATGCTCGGGAAGGGAGGCATAATATTCACCCCAATCGATCAGGGGCTGGGCTATGCCGAGGAGCTGGCGGATTATCTCCGCGAGCGCGGCTTCAGAATCGAACTCGTCAGCTCCAAGAACAGGAAGGCCCTCGAACGCTTCGAGAACGGGGAGGCCGACTACCTCATAGGCTCCGCCACCTACTACGGCTCCCTCGTCCGCGGTCTCGACATGCCCCACCTCATCCGCTACGCGATATTCACCGGCGTTCCCAAGTTCCGCTTCTCCATAGACCTCGAAAGACCGACCATCTACCGCGCCCTCGGCCTCCTCAGCGAGGTCATGGACTTCCTGAGTGACGAAGATAGGAAGCAGGCCGAAAAGCTTCATGCGAGGCTCAGGAGGCTGATACGGAACATCCCTCAGTTCGAGCTCCTTAAGATAGAGGAAGCTTTAGCTGAGGGACTGCCGATAGAGAACGAGTTCCATAACCACGTCCTCGGCGTTTTCCGTGAGCTGGTCGAGTTCCTGAGGAAGGTTCTCAAGGACGAGGAGGTTCTCAGAAAGCTCGCCGAGGATCCCTTCATCAGCCTGAAGGAGGAAGGTGGCAAGTGGTACATCGAGATTCCCGATGTTAGAACGTACATCCAGGCCACCGGAAGGACGAGCCGCCTGTTTGCCGGTGGAATCACCAAGGGACTGAGCGTCCTCCTTGTGGACAACGAGAAGGTCTTCAACGGTCTCCTCAGGCAGATGCGCTGGCGCTTCACGGAGTTCAAGATGGTGCCCTTCGAGGAGCTGAACCTCGACGAGGTTCTGAGGCAGATAGACGAGGACAGGGAAAAGGTTCGCCTCGTGATGGAGGGCAAGATAAGCGCCAAGGTCAAAGACCTGGTCAAATCCGCCCTCATGATAGTGGAGAGCCCGAACAAGGCCAGGACAATAGCCAACTTCTTCGGCCAGCCGAGCAAGACCAGGATAGGTGACTTAGTCGCCTACGAGGTGAGCATAGGAAACATGATGCTGACCATTCTGGCGAGCGGCGGGCACATGTTCGACCTCGTGACAAACGAGGGCTATCACGGCGTTCTTGTTGATGAGAAAGACGGCATGCTGAAGTTCATACCCGTCTACGACACCATCAAGCGCTGCCGCGACTGCGGTCACCAGTTCGTGGACTGGGAGGAGAAAGGAATTTGTCCGCGCTGCGGCTCGACCAACGTCCGCGACGCCCTTCAGAACGTCAAGGCGATGCGCGAGCTCGCCCAGGAGGTTGATGAGATACTCATAGCAACCGACCCCGATACGGAGGGTGAGAAGATAGCCTGGGACATCATGAATGTCCTGAGTCCGTACACCCCGAACATCAAGCGCATAGAGTTCCACGAGGTCACGAGACCGGCGATAATGCGCGCCATCGAGGAGGCCAGGGACGTCAACGAGGGCCGCGTCAACGCGCAGATAGTGAGGAGAATAGAGGACAGGTGGATAGGCTTTGAGCTGAGCCAGGAACTCCAGCGTGTCTTTGAGAACCGCAACCTCTCCGCAGGAAGGGTTCAGACGCCGGTTCTCGGCTGGGTGATTGAGCGCTACAAGGAGTTCACCGAGAGCGAGACGTACTTCATGGGGCTGACCCTTGAGAACGACCTGCGGATAACCGTGGAGCTCGGAAAGGACGGCAAGGGGATTGAGCCGCCCGAATACGTCACTGTCGAGGACGTTCAGCTTGAGGAAAAGGAGCTGAAGCCCTCGCCGCCGTACACCACGGACGCCATGCTCAAGGACGCCTCGACCTTCCTCAAGCTGTCCGCGCCTGAGACTATGAGGCTGGCGCAGGATCTGTTCGAGGCCGGTCTCTGTGTTACCCCCGACACCCTTGTGAGCCTCGCCGACGGAAGGATCATAGAGATAGAGATAGACGCCGTTGAAAAGTCTGAGGAGAACCTGCTCGCAGTGAACGGCCTCAAGCCGAAGGAAGCAAAAGCCCTCAAGTTCTGGGAGATAGAATGGGATGGCCCTATTAAGGTTATCAGGCTCAAGAACGGCCACAAAATCAAAGCAACGCCCGACCACGGGCTTCTAGTAATGAGAGATGGAAAACTCGGCTGGGTTTCGGCAAGGAACATCAGGAAAGGCGACTACGTTGCCTTTGCCTATAACACCGGCCATCGCGGAAAGGACGAATACACCCTCCTTCAGCTATTGATAGAGCTTGGGATAACCGACGTTATGGTGGAGCTCGAAGACGGCTACTTCCACTCAACCATCGCCCCACTCGTGAAGGAGAGAATTCAGACAAGCACAAAATACAAATACCTACGCAGATGCGTTTTGCCCCTCTATCTCTTGCTCCAGTGGGGAATAGAAGGCTATGAACCCCATGTAAAGTCCCTCTACCGCCAGAGGGCTAGCTCAAAGCCGATTCCTAACTTCAAGCTTGACGAGAATTTCTGGTACCTCTTTGGTCTCATTCTCGGTGATGGAACTATAAGGGATAGCAAAGTTCTGATCTCCCAAACTCCGTTAAAGACTGTTAAAGTGATAGTTAGGGAAATACTGCCATTTGTCCATGTATTTGAAACTTCCACCCAGGTGGGCTTCTCAAATTCGGTTTTGGCAGAGGTATTCAGAAGGTTGGGGGCCAGAAAGGGCAAACTCCACCCGCTGGTGTTTGAACTGCGCGAGGAGTACATCAATGCAATGATCGCAGGGTATTTTGACACGGATGGGACGTTCTCAATCCTGAACGACAGGAAGGGACCGAACTTCAGGGCCGTTCTCACCTCAAAGAGGACCGATGTGCTCAGGACCCTCAGCGTCTACCTCCACCAGATCGGCGTGATGAACTACCTCAGGGGAGACAAACGTACCGGAGTTTGGGAGTTAATAGTGAGCAACAGGAACCTTGGGAGGTTTAAGGAAAAAATCTACCCGTATCTAAGAATCAGAAAGAACCAGTTTGATGGGGCTTATGAGGTTTACAGAGCCTCCAGGAAGGCATTCGAGGGAGACCTGCTTCCGGTTGGTTCAGTCTTTAAGAATCTGAGATTCAGTAAGGGCGTCAAAAACAGGATATTGAAAGAGACGGGAATAAACGTCTGGAACTGGCTCAAGAACGAGGGAGTGGAAATCCCGCGGAGCAAACTTGAGCGGGTTCTTCAATATGCAGAGGACAGCCCCGAGAAGGAGTTCCTCAAGTCCCTCGTTGATGCTGGGGTCACGTGGGTTGAAGTAAAAGAAATAGGGGAAGAGCACTACACCGGAAAGCTCTACGACTTCACAACTACCACGGAGAACTTCATCTCCAACGGTGTCGTCTCCCACAACTGTACTTACCACCGCACCGACTCCACTCACGTCAGCAACACTGGAATAGAAATAGCGAAAGAGTACATCACCCAGGAACTCGGTGAGGAATACTTCAAACCGCGCCCCTGGGGCGAGGAGGGAACCCACGAGGCTATAAGGCCAACGAGGCCGATAGACACCGGCCGTTTAATGCAGCTCGTCCGCGATGGCGTTATCCAGCTCCCCAAGAACCTCACGAGGAACCACTACAGGCTCTACGACATGATATTCAAGAAGTTCATGACGAGCCAGATGAAGGCTGCAAGGATAATCCATGAAAAGGCCGTCATCGACGCTGGCATTGGAAAGACCGAGGTAGAGGGCTATGTTGAGGTCGTTGAGGATGGCTGGACACGGCTGAGGAGCCCGCCGATGAGGCAGCTCCCGAGGCTGGAGAAGGGGGCCAGGCTGAAGGTTGTAGAGGCCAAGAAGTGGAAGGCACCGAAGGTGTCGCTCTACACCCAGGGAGATATAATAGCTCTGATGAAGGAGCGCAAGATAGGCCGGCCATCTACGTACGCGAAGATCGTTCAGACGCTCATCCAGCGCTACTATGCCATCGAGACCCGCGGCAGAAAGAAACTGGTGCCGACGGATCAGGGCATCAAGGTTTATCACTATCTCATTAGTAAATATAAGGATCTCGTCAATGAGGACAAGACGCGGGGACTCGAGGAGCTGATGGACCGCATCGAGGAAGGCCGTGCGGATTATCAGGAGGTCCTAAACACGCTTTATAGGGAGCTGCAGGGATATCTGGGGAATGGAATGCCCCAGTGACTTTTGTCTTGGTTAACTTTTACCACTTTTTAATACTCTGTGCTCTAACACTTTTGGTGATACTAATTTTGGGCTGCGCCTGTACGGAGGGTCAGGTTTTCTAGAATCTTGAGATACACGTGGAGACAAAAGGTTCTAGGGTGATTTTGCTCCCAAGTAAAACCAAAAATTTTAAAATCCCGATGTAGTAATGAGTTTGCATGTATACGCAACGGCAGTAATATCCCGGGAAGTCATCCCGGGGTAATCTTCGGGACATAACCGAAGACACTAACAACATTTGGAAAAAACTTATATGTGATGAAATCGAAAGACAGAATAGAAAATGTGGTGGTGGTAAGAATGGTTAAGGACAGGATGGTTGAGCTCCTTCAGGAGCACTTTGAGTTGAACCTCTACGAGGCAAGGGCGTACGTGGCACTGGTCGGCTTCGGCGTCCTCACCCCGGCCGAGCTGGCCAGCGTTTCGGAGGTTCCGGCTCCGAGGACCTACGACGTCCTCAGGAGCCTTGAGAAGAAGGGCTTTGCCATCAGCCAGCCGGGCAAGGTGAACAAGTACAGGCCCGTCCACCCGCAGAACATCCTCGAGAAGTTCATAGAGGAGTGGCAGGAGCGCGTTGCGGAGGAGCTTGAGCTCAAGAAGAAGGCGAAGGAGGAGCTCCTCGAGCTCATGAGCCCGCTCATCGAGACCGAGATTCCGAAGTACGGCGTCGAGAAGGTCTGGGTCGTCAGGGGCATAAGGAACGCCACCCTCAAGACCAAGGAGATGTTCGAGGAGGCCAAGGAGCAGATACTTCTCGCCGATGACGGCTACATCGCCATCAACCTCGAGAGCGACATCATCAAGGCTATAGACAGGGGCGCCAAGGCCAAGATAATCATCACCGAGAACGTCCTCCACAGGCTCGGCACTTCGAAGATAATGGACTACTACAAGGCCGGCAAGCTCGAGCTCAAGGTCATCGACAAGCTTGAGCTCCCGATGCTCATCTGCGACGACGAGGTCTTCTTCGCCCTCGAGGACATGGCGGCTCGCTACTTCAACTACGAGACCCAGATATGGATCAAGGACTTCCGCGTTAAGGCCCTCTTCGAGGGCAAGTTCAACGAGTACTGGGAGCAGGCCAAGAAGGCCTGATTTCTCTTTCTCTTAATTCATGTCCATTTTTCACCGCCGTCTTCTCCTCAGCAGGGCGGGTATTGCAGCAACGAGGATAATCATCCCCGGTCCGCAGATTCTGTTTTTAGGTTCTTCATCTTTGGTTTGTGTCCCCGCTTTACTAGGTGATGTTTTTACCGGGAGGGTTGTGGAGTTAGTCTCAACGGCCGGGCTGGTTGAGACATCCGCCATCTTTCTGCAGGTCTTTACATTGACGATTTTGACATCGTCGGGGAACCAGAATCCGTTTATCGTGCTGGTGGTGTTGATGTAGAAGAGCGTGATGTTCTTCGTCAAATTGCTCTTCCTGAGGGTGAAATAGACCGGAAACTGGGTCCAGTTGACAATCGCCGGTCGCAGAGGAGACAAGTTAGCATCGCCCGCCTTTGCAACAAGGAAGAAATTTCCTGGGACTTTGATTCTCCAGCCGTTTATCTCGTTCTTGAACACCCTCTTTTCGAGTTGAGACCAGCTCGCGTTGACGCGTTCAACACAGAATTTTTTCGTCTTTAAACGGTAAACGTAGTCCACGTTCATACCACTCTGAGCCTCTGCAGAGTAAGCGAAGGCGTGAACGTTAACGTACCAGGAATCGTTCACGTAAGTTATCCCCATGAAATACACACCACTCACGTTCTTTGGGGCATAATGGGGGAGATCGTGGAGCAGGGCGGGAGTGAAGTTCAGGAGGTAGAGCTGAGAACCATCGAAGAAGAGGAGATAATCGTAAACATCGTACACCTCTGCCCAGCAGGAATCCATACCGCAGGTGATGCCGTAGTTGTCAACCTCAGCGTGAATTAGGGCGCTTGTCCCGTTTGAGAAGACGGAGCTGTGGACCTCGTATAAAAAACCGCCTGAATGCACGGAATAGGTTGCTAAAACTGGAGTAGCGAGGAAAAGAAGGGCAATAACGAGGGGAATCACCAGCCGGGACATTTGGTTCTCACCTTATCGATGACTTTCAAGTTGGTGCCAAAGTAGTAGGCTCTGGTTGAGAATGCACTGGCACTTACTTTAATGATAGCTCTGTAATAATCACAGGCACGATCAATGCACTTTTGCTCTGTCTCTAGGGTAGGCGTCTTATCACATCTAACTTTTTCTTTAAAATGGTTATCCTCCCATGTCCCCTGAGTGCTTTTGCAGTATGCACAGTTGTCCTGTTCTCCAATTATACTGTTATCCACTTCCATCTCAATAGAAAGTCCATGGTCCTTCATCCACTTCACGCGTGATACCAATTCCTCGAAAGTATAATCATTTCCGTCGTTTAACTTGGTAGTCTGATAATAGTGAGGCTGAACGAACACATGGTCAAAATATTTCGCAAGAGTGGGTATGGTAACTAAATTCTTGATTACTCTGTTTTGTATCTCCCCCATAGTCCTGTTCCCAAGCGTTGGAATCCAGATTAGCTCCTGTCCGTGTCCGTGAACATAATCATGGAGACTCTGGATGAACTCCATGGAGACGTTTTCCCCGTGGGGTCCTGTTTGGAGGCAGCTCTCATAACTCCAGTAAAAGCCCTTCATGTTGTCAATATCAACGGAAAGAATACCGTCAATCCAGCCCCTATAGTATGAGTCAGGGACACTTGAAAATGATGCCTGGGTTTGATCCCTCTGCTTTCCATCAGGACGGTAAAATGGTATAGTTATGTATAGTGGCATGCCAATATCCCGAGTGAGAATCCATTTCGCCAGTTCTCTTCCATCATTATACCCGTTGGAGTACATGAAGCCACTGCAATGGGAGTTACGACCCTCCCCATCAAGTACAATAATCCTATCAAAACCCCTCCCCTTGAAGTCCTGAGCAGTGGCATTCCTCCCCCCAACGGTCATCCTCGACTCGTAAGTTCTAAGATTCTCGTTCCACCGAATCCACCATAGTGCGAACTTTGCCACAAGACATCACCATCATAGGTACTATTGAATGTATAAAAAACTATTTGAATTTCTACTTGTCAAAATCGCAACACTATGAGTCAAAAATGGGGGGTAAAAATCAATTACTCAAGCTCCAATCTAAAGAGAAAATCGGGGGCTCAAACGTACTTGAACTCCTCCTCAAGCTCGTCCTTCTCCTTCAGCTTCCAGTAGATCTTCCCATCCTTCTGGTAGCTCTCGACCTTGCCCTGTTCGACGAAGCGGAGCAGGTAGCGGCGCACCTCCATTGCGGGGATGCCGGTTTTTCCTGCTATCTCCTCGATGGTCTTGGGGCCATCGCCGAGGGCCTCCAGAACCTTTACATTCTTCATTCTCCTCCCTCCAGTTTCCGGTATCTTTCCAACAGTTCTATTATCTTTTCCATTGCCCTTAAATGTTTCTCCAGTTCGTCTATGTCCTCTGGGAGGGAGTTGGCGAGCTCGTTGAGCTTCTCCATCAGCCTCTCTTCAACGCCCTTCATTTCGGCTTTCTGCTGCTTCTTCCTGTGCTCGCAGACCGGGCAGAAGACTTTCCCGTCCTTCTCGAAGAGCGGTGAACCGCAGTTGGGGCAGTGCCTGTCGAGCATCTTGGCCCCCGAGAGCATGAGGGGCATTATTATATTCCGTATCTCCTCCTCCGTGGGCCCCCTGGCGCTCATTCAATCACCCCGTCAGGAGCTGGAACACCTCGACGAAGGCCTTCTTCCCGAGGCGGGAGCGCCTTATCCTGTCCGAGACCTCAGCTATGTCAAAAGCCTCTATCCTGAAATTCCTTTTCACCTCTTCCAGCACCTCTATGAGCTCATCGAGGGTCAGCTCACCGTGCTGGAAGCGGGCGATTTTGTACTCCGGTCTAAGGACGTCCATGTCCACGGTGAGGTATATCCCCCCGCCTAGGTACCTCTTCGCCTCATCGAGTATCTCGAGCAGGTCGTTTGTTTGGAGGTTCTTGTAGGCCCTCCACTTCCCGCGGACTTTTCTGCTCCTCAGGAGGGCGGGAAATATCTTGACGCGCCGCGTCCAGAGCTGCGTTCGCTCAGTGGTTGGTATCATGAGGACTGGGGCGAGGACGACGGCCCGGTTTACGAGGCGCTCCTCAAGGGTATAGGCCAGCCACGAGCCGTGGTCGAGGTAGTCGTGCATCAGATCCGTGTGGGCATCGACACTGATGAGTGACTGGGGCCTGAGCTTTTCAACTATTCCGTACGTGGCGAGGTGCTCCCCTATTATGTACGCGCTGTCCTGGGGAATCCTCTCCGACAGGAGCTCAACCCTGCTCGATTCAACTATCATGTAATCCTCGATGAGCTTGTTCCTTTTGAGGAGCTGAAGAACGTAGAGAACACCGTCGCGGTTGGGCTTTTCGCCGAAGGGAATGAACGTCACCATTTGATTCCACCGATCCGTGTTGGTACCAGGGCTTTTAAACCTTGGCGATGTGGTTGGACATTTAAATGTTAATTCACGACGCCAAAGTTTAAAAAGTAGCATTCTGAGGTTAAATCGAAAACTCTTCGGAGGCGAGGAGATGATACTTCAGGTTGCCCTTGATCTGACTGACATTGAGCAGGCCATTTCTATCGCGGAGAAGGCCGCCCACGGCGGTGCCCACTGGCTCGAGGTTGGAACCCCGCTCATCAAGAAGGAAGGAATGCGCGCGGTTGAGCTTCTCAAGAGGCGCTTCCCGGACAGGAAGATCGTCGCTGACCTCAAGACCATGGACACCGGCGCCCTGGAGGTCGAGATGGCCGCGCGCCACGGTGCCGATGTCGTTTCTATCCTCGGTGTCGCCGATGACAAGACAATAAAGGACGCGGTTGATGTTGCAAGGCGCTATGGAATCAGGGTCATGGTTGACCTCATAGGCGTTAAGGACAAGGTCAAGCGCGCCAAGGAACTCGAAAAGATGGGCGTCCACTACATACTCGTCCACACGGGCATAGATGAGCAGGTTCAGGGCAAGAGCCCGCTGGAGGACCTAGAGAAGGTTGTTAAAGCCGTCAGCGTCCCCATTGCCGTCGCCGGCGGACTGAACCTCCAGACCATACCGAAGGTCATTGAGCTGGGGGCTACGATAATAATCGTCGGCGGTGCCATAACCAAGGCTGAGAAGCCGGATGCAGTTACAAGGAAGATAATCGACCTCTTCTGGGGAGAGTACATGATGACGATAAGGAAGGCCATGACCGACATAGTCGATCACATAGGCAACGTCGCTGAGAAGCTCAAGATAGAGCAGGTTCGCGGTTTCGTCGATGCCATGATTGGAGCGAACAAGATATTCATCTACGGCGCAGGAAGGAGCGGCCTCGTCGGTAAGGCCTTCGCGATGAGGCTCATGCACCTCGACTTCAACGTTTACGTTGTCGGCGAGACCATAACCCCCGCTTTCGGCCAGGGGGACCTGCTCATAGCCATCAGCGGTTCCGGTGAGACCAACAGCATCGTCGATGCGGCAGAGATAGCCAAGAAGCAGGGCGGAAAGGTCGTCGCGATAACTTCCTACGCCAATTCAACCCTCGGAAAGCTCTCCGACGTCGTCGTTGAGATACCCGGAAGGGCCAAGACCGACATCCCGACGGACTACATAGCGCGCCAGATGCTCACCAAGTACAAGTGGATAGCCCCGATGGGAACCCTCTTCGAGGACTCGACCATGATATTCCTCGACGGAGTCATAGCCCTCCTCATGGCCACCTTCCAGAAGACGGAGAAGGACATGAAGAAGAAGCACGCGACCCTTGAGTGAAGGCTGGACCGAAAAGGATATGAACGGCCTTTCCTATTCCCTTTTTAGGGGTCGTCATGCAGTCCTTTACCCATCTTTTCGTTGGAATAGGCGGCACGGGCGCGCGGATAGTCAACAGCATAACCGCGGATGGAATAGTTAAGGTGACCGTTAACCCCGCTTACTATCTCCTCTCGAACTCCGAGAGGTACGAGGAGCGGCTCCGGAACTTCTTTTCCCGGCTTCCTAAGGATACTTTCCTTTGGCTCGTGTTTGAGGATAAGGACGTGAATCACGAACTGGGGGAGATTATAATAGAGAGCGCACCCCGGGACACAATAAGGCTCGCTTACGTCCTCACCCCCAGAAAAGAGCTTGTAGATGAGAAAAAACCCCCATGGGCACGCGATTTTGAGACAGTTTTTTACGATTCCCTCTGGGACTTCTTCACCGACGAGAGCGTCTCCCTCCAGGATGCGTTCCAGGGGGCCTCCGCTGGCATAGCGGAGATGTTCTCGCGGCTCTATTACTATCTGGAGAGCCAGATGCTGGTGAACATCGACTACGCCGACCTGTTCAACATGATCCGCGGCGGCAACGTCGGAATCCTGCGCCTCCTCCGTGAGGTGGACTTTACCTGGCACTGGGGCATCTGGGAGCGCGGACTGATAGGCATCCTCGTGGGGAACGACTTCCCGCTCAAGGGGGCCCACAGCATACTGCACAGTTTCCAGGAGATACTCTCCGAGAAGGATGTGATCTGGGGCGTGATAACGGACGAGAACCTCAACGGCAGGGTTGAGATACTCTCCCTGCTCGTCAAGAAGTGGTAGGTGGTAAAATGAGGGCGGTTCTTTTCGACATCGACGGGACTCTGCTGACCGAGATGCCGCTGATTCAGCTATTCCTCCCGCAGGTTTATGACAGACTCTCGAGGCGGTTTGGAATCAGCAAGGATGAAGCTAGGGAGCGGTTCCTGGACGAGATATTCGGGAGGAGGGACACCTATGACTGGCACGACTGGAACTTCTTCTTCAGGCTCTTTGACCTCGACCTCCGCTACGAGGAACTCATAGAGAGATACCCTCACAAGCTCCACGTCTATCCGGATACGATCCCCGTGCTTGAGTGGCTGCGGGAGAGCGGTTATAAGCTTGGGGCCGTTACCAGCGGGCCCGAGTACCAGCGGCTCAAGCTGAGGCTCACCGGTCTGCTGGACTACTTCGACGCTGTCGTTACTCGGGAGGACGTCAAGGCAATAAAGCCCGAGCCCAAAATATTCCTCTACGCCCTGGAGAAGCTGGGCGTCGAGCCCGGGGAAGCCGTCATGGTGGGTGATTCCCTGAGCCAGGACGTTTACGGGGCCAAGAACGTGGGTATGGTGGCGGTCTGGATAAACCGGGATGGCGACGAGGATTACAACATGGCGGACTACGAGATTAGAACGCTTCACGAGCTGAGAAAAGTGCTGGGGGGATTTGAATGAGGGAGGTATTCAACGCTGAGGGAGTTTTTGTCAGGTATAGGGAGAACAGGGTGAAGCTGGAGAACGGCCACGAACTGACCCACAGGAGTGAGGAGCCGACGGAGCTCTGGTGGAGGCTTAAAGAGGCGGTAAAGGGCAGAAAGGTTAGGATAGTTGTCTACGAACTCGGGGAATGAGGTATGATAGCCCATCTGATAAACACGGACGTTGGGAACAGGGGGGTTCTGAGGGTATACCTCGACTACCGCCGGGAGAACCCCAATTTTTTACATAATTCTGCAAAACTGTTTTTGGATAATTATGAACGCGTTCTCATCGTCACGGGCTTTCCCATACCGCCGGAGATGCGGGCAGAAACCGACGGCCCGCCGGGAACACTGGCCTTGGCGAAGGCAGTTGAGACCCTGGGAGGCACCGCCGAGGTGCTTACGTATCCGGAGGTAAAGACCGCCCTGGAGCCCTTCGGCATCAGGTTCACAGACGGACCGGAGATAGGAGACTACTCCCTCGTGATAGCGGTCGAGACCCCTGGCAGGGCCGCGGATGGGAGGTACTACTCAATGAGCGCCATGGAGATCACGAGGGAAGCTTTTGACTGGGCGGTTCTCAGGGCGAGGGACATCGGAGTTCCGACGATTGGGATAGGCGACGGGGGCAACGAGGCGGGCATGGGGAACATACGGGCCCTCGTCTCCCGATACATGCCCCACGGGGAAAAGATAGCGAGCACCGTTGAGACCGATGAGCTGATCCTCTCTGCCGTCTCAAACTGGGGGGCCTACGGGCTCGTGGCTCAGGCGTCAATAGAGTTCGGACGGGAGCTCCTCCCCGGATGGGATGAGAAGACGATAGTCAGGATCATCTCAAAGCTCGGTCTGATAGACGGGGTCTCCAAAACCCAGACGCCGACGGTTGATGGGATAAGCCTCGACATCCACGATAGAATCGTTGAGCTTTTAAACGCCGTTGTAAACGAGGCCCTAAGGTGATGGGATGAGGCTCGAGGAGTTCATCGGCGATGGGAATTCAATCAGACTCATAGAACGGACCCGCGATTACGCCAGGCACTTCTTTGAACGGGAGGGAACCCACGGCTTCAGCCACGTAGAGCGCGTGCTCAACCTCTGCCTCCACATCGGGAGGGAGGAAGGGGCTGACCTGGAGATCCTGGCCCTTGCGGCCCTCCTCCACGACGTGGCGAGGCCGCTTGAGAGCGCGGGGAGGGTTGAAGACCACGCCGCGGAGGGGGCCAGGATAGCAAGGCACTACCTCAGAAGCCTCGGGTACCCGGAGGAGAAAGTTGAAGCAGTTGCCCACGCCATAGAAGCCCACCGCTTCTCCCGCGGTCCGGAGCCGGAAACGCTTGAAGCCAAGATACTCAGCGACGCCGACAAGCTCGATGCGATCGGTGCGATAGGCGTGGCTAGGGTCTTCATGTACTCCGGCGAGCACGGAAGGAGCATCGAGGATTCCTTAGAGCACTTCGAGGAAAAGATACTGAAGCTGAAGGATTTGATGTACACCGAAACCGCGAGGAGGATGGCGGAGGAGAGGCATCGCTTCACCGAGGAATTCATCGAGCGCATAAGGCGCGAGATAGAGGGCGAAATCTGAACCTCCTTTCGGCTTTTTCTTCCATAATAAGGTTTTTAAAGGACTTCCAGAATTAAGGGTTAGCCCGTTTAAGGTCATTCTTAGGTGAGGAGGTGAGGATATGAAGGCGCCAATCTGTGAGGTGTGTTTGAAGACCGACGACATTCTGTGCCCGGCTGACGAGAAAAAGCTCCAGGACGGGGTCATCTCGGAGCTTGATGTTAAGGTTGCGAGACTCCTTTACAGGCTCATCGGGGACGCTGACATGGAGTTTAAGAGGGCCGTTGAGGCCGGCGACATAATAGTCATCGTGGTTGGCGAGGGAGACGTTCCGATAACCATAGGCAAAGGCGGCAAGAACATCAAGGCCCTCATGCGGGAGCTCGGAAAGAGGATACGCGTCATAGAGGCCGTTGAGGTCACGGGAACCGACGATGTCAAGAAGCTTGCCACCGATCTCCTCTACCCTGCGGGCGTCTTCGGGGTCAACATCGTTTACAAGCCCGGCGGGGGAACCTACTACAAGGTCCTCGTCATGGGAAGGGACAGGAAGAAGCTCCCCGAAAAGGCCGACGTCCTGGAGAGCATACTCTCCCAGATAACCAGCAGAGAAGTCAAAATTTTCTTCATTTGAATAATCCATTTCTATCCTTCGTTTGTTTCTCTTAGCATACACAAGTTTCAGTCAAATACTGCCGTTCTTACGTGTGCTAGTTTCCACTTTTGTTTTCAACTTTGAGTTTACAAAATTCTTTTAAATTTGAATACTAACTGCCTACGGAAAAAATCGGAGGTAGTAATAATGAACCTCCGAAAAATTGTTGGGTTAGTATTTTTCCTCCTCGTCATGACTTTGCCGGCAACCTCGGCCCTTTCTCTGCCGTGGTCCGGGCTTCCTGTCTTTGGGACAAGTTCGGGAGCGTATCCAATCCACCTCGACGGCGTTGAGCAGAGCGGCAACATCGCGGTCGTCACTTGGAATGTCCCGCCGAACTGCCTCTCCGGCTACGGAACGGTCCTCATCAGCAAGGATGGGGGGAGAATCACCGAGCGCGTCAGCCTCGGCGGGCTGAAGCCCTGGGGCAAAAAGGTGGCGGTCTTCCTCAACGTCAGAGAGCCGGTTTACGTTAAACTCCGCATTACTTCGGGAAACGGCGTTTTTATGGGCTCATGGGTGAGGCTAACACCACAATCCGCGCAGGGGTTCTTCTCCACCGGCTATACGGCAACCTACCCCGTGCAGAAGGGAGAGATAAGACCGCAGTTCATTCAAATCCCGATCCTCATCAAGGCGATAATTTCAGTGGGCTTTGCGCTCTGGGACGCCTACGATGCCTATAATGCGTGTTCCGACTACGGGGAGGACTCAATAAAGTGCACCGTCGCCGCTGGTTCGGTGTTCGTTTTCAGCCTGGCGGTGGAAGGCGATGAGCTGGTCGGCGTGCTCAGGCACGGCGATGAGCTCGTTGAGGTTCCCGGAAAGCTCTACAGCACGCTGAAGCGCCTCGACCTCGTTGAGGAGGTTGGTGATGGAGTCGTCAGGGCCAAGGAGAGGTTCGCCCACATATTCGACGACATCGTGAAGCACGGCGACGATGCCGCGAAAGCCCTCGACGACCTCGTCAGGGCCGGGGTTTCAAAGGAGGCCGTCGAGGAGACGGTCAAGCACGGCGCGACGATAAAGGAGATAAAGGAAGGGGTTAAGAAGTTTGCAGAGAAGTCTTCATCCTTCGTAGTCAGTAACAGCGGAAATAGGTACAAAGTAGTCCTTGAGAAGGGGACTGAACCCGAGAAGAGCGGACTGCTTCACGCCTTCCTCAGGCACGTGTGGGGATATGAGATGACGAGTCCAAGAAAGCCCATTACTACTTTCTGGCCTTTAGGTCAGAAAATCATCGATCCCGAAACTGGAAGGGTTGTTCAGCTTCCAAAAGTCTTCAGGGACGAGGAAGGGCTCAGAGAGTTCCTTGATGAAGTACTGGAGAAGGCGCTTAAGGATCCAGAATACAGAAAACAATTCTTTAAGAATGGGGCACCAAACAGGAAATTTGGAATTCCAGTGGGCCTTAAGAAGCTTGGAATGCACGTTGATGGCATCGATGTCGTCCAGCTGGAGTTCAAGTTCGAGAAGGGTGAATTCGTCCTGAAGACAGCGTATCCAGAGAAGGGTAGTGCTGTGTGGGAGTACAACAGGTATCTTGGGTGGAGGGTTAAGAGATGATTGAGTATTTTGATTTAAAGGGGAGGCACGTGTTTGTAAGAGTCTGGACGGAGTACGTGCCCTCCCCAGACCCCTTCTCTTTAGTTTTTATCATCGACAATACAATACTCCTTGGAACCTGCTGGAACAACAAACTAGAAGGAGCTGAGGCTGACGTTTACAGGTTTTGTGAGAGTTTGTTGACTGCCTGTTATTACTTCTTACAGCCAGAACACCCGCACGTTCAGGACTTAACAAAATACGCCAGAAAAAACGCGGAAGAACATGGGTTTGAGTTGAAGGATGAGATTGTAGTGTACCAAGTGTCTGAAAGATCAGGCATATACTACTTCTGCTCTACAAAAGACCTTGCAAGAATTTACTACCACAATGAACTCCTCGAATTCACTGACTGTCCTGAATACAAGGGCAAGCACAAGGGTGCTGTTGAAGTTCCCCTCAAAGAGTTCATTGAGGATGTTCTGAAAATCAGCAGGGAGTACTTGGAAAAGTACGCTCCCGTTATTGAGGAAATCAGGCTTGAGCACGGGGAAGAGTCTGATGACTACGACTTCCTCCAAAAGTTCTACCGCGAAGTGGAGGAACTGTACGAGAAGGTAGAGAATGGTTAAGTTGATGTTCCGGGACAACCTCTGGGGGGCCTTCATGCCCTGGTGGGTCGGAACTTTAAAGCCGATGAGCCTCATGGGAAGGCACATAAAAATCATCATAGACCCTAACGACGATAAGTGCTTCCCATCACCCTTCCCGACCCTCATGACCATCGGCGGAAGGCTCATCATAGGCGGAATCCTTAAGTCTTCAGGTTGCCTCCCAGTTATGATGCCGACGAACCTCCACGGCACGTTTCAGGACCTCCTTGACCTCTGCATCTCTTTCCTTGACCCGGAGTTCGATGAGAGGGGTGAGATGCTGTACCCCCGTAGGGATGCCAGGGAACTCGGCTTCGACGTGGATGATGACACGAAGCTCTACCAGACGGGACTCTTCGTTGACCAGGGTGTTACTTCGGTCTTTTTTGAGCTTAACGGTGATATACTGAGGGTCCACTACTTCAACGAGTTCCTCAAGTGGAGCGACTGCGAGGGAATCCGGGGGATGCATAAGGGAACCGTTGAGATTCCCTTCAGGGAGTTCGCGGAGGATGTTCTAAGGCTTTCAAAACGGTTCCTCATGGAGGTTGCGCCGGTGCTCGAGGAGGTCTGCCCCGAGCCGTACGACCCGGGGTATCTGCGGGAGCTGTACCTCGACCTGAGGGCAAGGCTGGTGGGGGGAGATGATTGAGTGGATGAAAGCTTACTGGACAGGAAGGGTGACGTCCCTCGCGGCCATGCCTAGGGGGGACATAGTGGCGGCGGGAGTCGCGGAAAAGGAGGCCCTCATCCGAGATAAACACGGTCCGTACCGGGCGATCCTCGGCGGGGGTTTCGTGGCGAGGCTTGATCGGGGTGGGAATGTCAAATGGTTCCGGTTAATCCACACGGAAAGCAGGCTAGTGATAACGGACGTGAAGGCCGTTGACGACTGGGAGATAATCGCCTGCGGGTGGATGGAGGAAAGGGGGTTCTCTGATCATGCTGGAGTTGTTTTCAAGTTTGACGGTGACGGAAACCTCATATGGGCGAGAAAGTTTTATGGGGGGATAACCGACACGTTCAGTGCCCTCGCCGTGACCCGGGACGGTGGGGCGGTCGTTGTCGGCGAAACGAGGAGCTTCGGCGCGGGAGTCAGTGACGCCCTGGTTCTAAGGCTCGACAGGGATGGGAACTTCGTGTGGTGGGGAACTTACGGCGGCAGGCTCTGGGACGGAGCTGAATCCGCTGTAATTGATGGGAGTGGTCGAATTGTTGTGGCCGGTTATACGTACAGCTTTAGTGAAGGTGCCCCAAACGTGTGGTTGCTCTGGTTGAATGATAACGGTGACGTTATAATGGAGAAAACCTACGGGACGGAAAGCTTGGAAAAGGCCGTTGGGATTGCACTGACCCGCGGGGGTGACCCAGTAGTGGTCGGAAAAACCTACGACCCCATGAAATCCCGCTATGATGCGTGGGCTCTCCGCCTGAACCGGGAGGGAGAACCGCGGTGGGGTCTCAGATTTCCGGGCAAAGAGGTTAAAGACATCTCGGTAAGCCCCGATGGTGATTTGGTTCTCGGCATGGGGGACTTTACGCTGGTCGGGCTCAGCTCCGGAGGAAAACCTCAGTGGGAGGAAAGGTTGCGACTGAAACGGTGGAGCGAGCTGGATGCAGTTCTGGCCAATGGAAACGTGCTTGCGGGGGGCAAACTCTCATGGGAGAAGGCCCTCATCGCATCAATCAGTCCGGAAGGAAAGCCTCCCGGAGCCGTTGGCTGGGATCCGAGGATGGGAGAAAGCCAATGCACGGTCTTCGAGGCCTACTCGAACGGCAGGGCCTGCTTTAAGGCAGTTCCCAACGGCAGACTCACGGAGATGAAACTAAAATCGTGGGAGTTCGAGCCCGATGTTTTCGGCAGCCTCAGGGAGCTCGTTAGGAGTCGTTCGGGGTAGTGTGTTGGGGATAGTTGTCGTTAAAATACTTCTGTTTCTCGTATCGCCTCCAGATCGAATACCTTTAAAAGCTCGCCCCTACTCCTTCTGGGGATGACCATGTATCGGACGCACTACTCGAGCCAGATTACGGAGGAGCTCAACGGCCAGCGCATCAGGGTGGCTGGCTGGGTCTGGGAGGTCAAGGACCTCGGAGGCATAAAATTCCTCTGGATAAGGGACAGGGACGGTATAGTTCAGGTAACCGCCCCCAAGAAGAAGGTTGACCCGGAGCTGTTCAAGCTTATCCCGAAGCTCAACGCGGAGGACGTTGTTGCGGTTGAGGGAACGGTGAACTTCACGCCCAAGGCCAAGCTCGGCTTCGAGATCCTCCCGGAGAAACTTGAAATCCTCAGCAGGGCGGGGAGTCCGCTTCCGCTCGACCCGACAGGAAAGGTGAAGGCCGAGCTGGACACCAGGCTGGACAACCGCTTCATGGACCTCAGAAACCCTGAGGTAATGGCGATCTTCAAAATCAGGTCCAGCATTTTCAAGGCCGTCAGGGACTTCTACCATGAGAACGGCTTCATCGAGGTTCACACCCCCAAGATTATCGCCACCGCCACGGAGGGCGGAACCGAGCTCTTCCCAATGAAGTACTTCGAGAAGGACGCCTTCCTCGCCCAGAGTCCCCAGCTCTACAAGCAGATAATGATGGCGAGCGGCCTCGACAGGATTTATGAAATCGCTCCCATATTCCGCGCGGAGGAACACAACACAACCAGACACCTCAACGAGGCGTGGAGCATCGACAGTGAGATGGCCTTCATAGAGAACGAGGAGGAGGTAATGGAGCTCCTCGAGAGGCTCGTCGCCCACACGATCAACTACGTCCGCGAACACAACGCGCGGGAGCTTGAGGTTCTCAACTTCGAGCTCGAGGAGCCAAAACTGCCGTTCCCGCGCGTTACCTATGACAAGGCCCTTGAGATACTCGCTGACCTCGGCAAAACTATAGAGTGGGGCGAGGACATAGACACCGAGGGCGAGAGACTCCTTGGAAAGTACATGATGGAGAACGAGAACGCCCTGCTTTACTTCATCTACCGCTACCCCAGCGAGGCGAAGCCCTTCTACATAATGAAGTACGACGATAAGCCGGAAGTCTGCAGGGCCTTCGACCTCGAGTACCGCGGTGTTGAGATAACCTCCGGTGGTCAGAGGGAGCACCGCTACGACGTCCTCGTCGAACAGATAAAGGAGAAAGGTCTCAACCCGGAGAGCTTTGAGTTCTACCTCAAGGCGTTCCGCTACGGAATGCCACCCCACGGTGGGTTCGGGCTCGGGGCCGAGCGCCTGATAAAGCAGATGCTCGACCTCGGTAACATCCGTGAGGTTATACTGTTCCCCAGGGACAGAAGAAGGCTTATGCCGTAAGGTCTTTATACTTTCCATCCATTTTTTAGTTAGTCCAACAACAGGAGGCACGGAGATGAAAAGGATAGCGGCTTTAATCTTGGTAGGATTGTTCCTCTTTGCGGGTCTGAATATAACGTCTGCGGTTGCAGAGGATGTTCTGTATGCCAAAATCTCTTCCGTAGAACTTGGGCTTGGGGACAAAGCCGTTCTCGGACCGTATTCGTTCACGTTCACAGATGTCAGTCCTGACTTCACCACCGCTAGAATCTCGATTTCAGCGGGCAAAGGATCCTCTGATGTATACCTTGAAGAGGGTAAAACCGTGTACTACCCATCCGCTACAAACCCGGTGTTTGCACTCAGTGTTGTCATCTGGAACATCAAAAACAAGCCCATCGTATACCTCGACATAATGTCACCGCTCAAGGCAATCGATACCGTGGACCTGAAGGAAGGAGGATACTACAGACTGCCCTCGAACTTTCCGGGGATCAAGGTAAAGCTCATCAGTGCAACGAATGACTACGCCACGTTCAACGTGTACTTCCCTTATTCATCCAGCCCAACAACCGTTAAGATATCCAAAGGAAGTGGTAAGGGCGTTGCATACAAACTTAACGACAAGTACAGATATCAGGACTACCTGTACATCAAGGTCACGGACTCCACCTCGGACAGTGCCACCTTCGAGGTTTACCTCCCCAAGGTTGCCGCGGTGGATTTCAATATCGTGAAGTCCGACGAGGGTGGAAGCGGAACGCCGTCCCAGAATGAAACCCTCCTCGTGTACAACGGCCTGATGTACACGGGGGAGAAGCTGCCCGTGAAAGTGGATGACACCAGCTACTACGTGAAGCTCATTTCGGTTGTCTCCACGAAGGCCAGCCTCGAGGTCTACAAGAAGTCAACGAAGATTGGTACCTACTTCATAAACATCGGAGAGGTGAAGGCAATACCCGACACCCCCCTGAAGCTCTCCATTCAGAAGACGGAGCCACAGTATAACCGCTCCACGGTACTTGTGTACGCGCCAGAGGGTGCACAGGTGACGCCGATACTCCGCGCCGCCAACATAGTGGCGAATATCGATGCGGTGCCGAAGGAGATAATGCTGAACAACAACCTGGTTGTCGTTATCTCCGTGGAGAACAGGGGGAAGGGCGACGCCTACGATGTTGCCATAGCCGCCCCACTACCCGACGATTTCGAACTCGTGAGCCTGGCCAAGTCGTGGACTTTCAAGACATTCCCAGCCTTCACGAACATGCCAGCACTCATCTACGTCCTCAAGCCCACGAAGGTCGGTGAGTTCGACATCGGAAAGGCGACCGTCACCTTCTACGACGACAAGAGCCTGGAAACGGGCAAGAAGAGGGTAATATACTCCGCGTCGCTCACCGGCATTAAGGTTTACAACGTTCCCTCCATAGACGTCAGCGCCCAGGCCTACAACGGCACTTGGGGCGACTACGTGACCGCCAAGGTTGGGGACAAGGTCAGCCTCAAGTTTACCCTCCGCGCCTCCGACGGCAACCCCGACTACGAGTTCGTCAAGAACGCCACCCTGCTCCTCAGCCTTCCATCGAGCGTTGACGGGCAGTCCCTGGTTGATATCGGCACTATAAGGGCCGGCGAGACCAAGACCCTTCAGCTCGACCTCACGGTGCTCAAGGAGGACCTCACCAACATCAGGGCCACCCTTGTATACCTCGATCCGCTCGGTGGGGAGCACAGGCTTGCCCTCGGCAGCCTCGTCACGATCAACAGCGTCCCCCCGAGGATAATAACGGAAGAGGTCAAAGTATGGCCGACCGCCGAAGAGCTTCCCTCCTACGTCAACCAGACCCTCGCCAAGATGGACGATCCCAAGCCGCTGGCGGAGGAGCTTGCGGGCATCTCCGCCGAATACCTCCCGCCGGAGAGCAACCCGTGGAAGCCCGCGGCGATAGTGTTCATCCTGCTGACCGTCATACTCGCGGGGGTGGCCTACAGGTACTGGGACGAGGCGGAGAAGCTCAAGGAGAAGCTTGAGCGGAAGAAACAGAGGCGCCCTGGAGGACTGCCGAAGAAGGAGGGCGAGGAAGAGGGAGAGAGCTCTGAGATAGCTGAGCTCTGAACTTCTTGCCTTTTCTCTCCTTAACTTTATAAATCGGTTCTCGCAGTTTCTTCGGGATGGGACATGTTCAGGTACAAGCAGGTCATAGTCTCCCGGAAGGATCTGAAGCTCAGCAAGGGTAAGTTCGCCGTCCAGGTTGCCCACGGAGCGGTTACCGCTGCACTGAAGGCTCAGAAGGAGAAACCCGAATGGTTCAAAGCGTGGTTCCATGAGGGGCAGAAGAAGGTCGTCGTGAAGGCTGAAAACGAGAGGGAGCTCTTCGAACTGAAGGCTCATGCAGAGAAGCTGGGAATCCCAACGGCGCTCATCAGGGACGCCGGTCTGACGGAGATACCCCCGGGCACGATAACCGTCCTTGCGATCGGTCCGGCCCCGGAGGAGATTGTGGACAAGGTTACCGGCCATCTAAAGCTGGTGTGAGAGATGGATCATCGCGAGTTTTTTTCCCAGTTCAGGTATCTGAGCAAAAAACCCGGCATTGGGGGCAGGATAAAGGTTCAACCGGAGGATTTCGTGGTCATCGAGGACCCCCTCCCGTCAATCTTTGAGGGGAGGAAGCATGCCATCTTTCTCCTCAGGAAGCGCAACTGGGACACGATGAGCGCGGTGAAGGAGATAGCGAAGCGCGCCGGGATTAGCTACAGGGATGTGAGCTTTGCGGGGACGAAGGACAGGCACGCGGTGACATATCAGTACATAAGCGTGCCGGCCGGAGCGAGGGAGGCCGTTGAGAACGTCCGGATACGGGACATAGAGCTCCGCTTCGTTTCCTACGGCAGGTTTATCAAACTTGGTCACCTCCTTGGGAACCGGTTCCGGATAATAGTTAGAGACGTCGATGAAAAGGCGTTTGAGCGGAGCCGGGAGATAATCCGCGAACTCCGTGGTATGGGAGGTTTCCCGAACTACTTTGGCTACCAGCGCTTTGGTGAGAGGAGGGTTACCAACCATCTCGTGGGGGGGCTTCTCCTCCGTGGAGACTTCGCGGGTGCCGCGAGGCTTTTCCTGGGTGCCCACGGGGGAGGCATGGAGGGCGACGAAGCTAGGAGGCACTTCTGGGAGACGGGCGACGTTGAGAGGGCCTTGGAGGAGTTTCCAAACTTCCTGAGGTACGAACGGACGCTTCTGTACCGCTACAAGGAAACGGGGAGCTGGAGAAGGGCTTTCCTCTCGCTGCCCCTTCCGATAATGCGCATCTTCATCCACGCCTATCAGAGTTACCTCTTCAACCTCTACATTTCCCGGAGGATCGAGAGGGGCATTCCTCTGAACGAGGCCCTCGTCGGCGATATCGTCGTTCAGGTTAAGGGTGGTATTCCCTACCGCGATAGAACGTATCGCGTCACCGAGACAAACCTCGATTTTGTGAACGAAAAGATACGGCGCGGCGAGGCCATGGTCTCCGGCCCGCTCTTCGGCTTTGCGATGAGGAGGGCCAGGGGACTTCCAGGGAAGCTCGAGGAGGAGATTCTTGAGGATGAGGGCATAACGCTTGAGACCTTCAGAAGGCTCCCGAAGCCGATGGCCGAACCGGGCGCCAGGAGGGAGCTTCTGATACTGCCTCTGGGCCTCGCCTACGGTCACATCCCTGGAACAGGCATGTGCTTCCGCTTCTTCCTGCCGAAGGGGGTTTACGCAACCAGCGTCCTGAGGGAGATAATGAAGGACCACTGATGTCCAGCAACCCTTTTATCGGGTTTTCTCAACTTTTTTCGGTGGTGTGAGTGAGGGTGAGGGCAATATCGCTTGACATAGACGGTACTATAACCTATCCCGATAGGCGGCTCAGTGAGAACGCTTTGAGGGCAATACGGCTCGCCGAGAGTCTGGGTGTCTCGGTCATGCTCGTCACCGGCAACTCGGTACCGTTCGCGGAGGCCATGGCCATAATGATAGGCACCAGCGGACCGGTTGTCGCGGAGGACGGGGGCGCGCTGTCCATAAAGGACGGACGGCTGAGGAAGAGAGTTTACCTGACGAAGATGGACGAAGAGTGGATTCTCTGGAGCGAGATAAAGAGGCGCTACCCGGAGGCCGTCATGAGCTTTTCGATGCCGGAGAGAAAGGCCGGGCTTGTGATTATGAGAACGATTCCAGTCGAGGCGGTCCGGGAGATTATAAAGGAACTCGGGCTGAACCTCATCGCGGTGGATTCCGGCTTCGCGATACACGTTAAGAAGCCCTGGATCAACAAGGGTACGGGGATTGAAAAGGCCTGTGAGATACTCGGGATAAGTCCCAGGGAAGTTGCCCACGTCGGGGATGGAGAGAACGACCTGGACGCCTTCCGCACCGTTGGCTACCGCGTTGCCGTCGGCCAGGCTCCAGAGAGCCTGAAAAAAGCTGCGGACTACGTGACGAAAAGGACCTACGGTGAGGGGGGTGCGGAGGGCATAGTTCACATCCTTAAAGAATTCGGCTACATGGGTGAGGGCGATGATGATCCGTTTGGCGACCCTTGACGACGTTGCTGGAATAGTGAAGCTCCACACCGCCGGAGAAGAACCGGCGGGCAATCTCTACCGGCGCTACTCTATGGGCGGGCCCTGGATGAGTACCGAGACGCTCGCGATTCACATCAACAACCTCCTGCTGGATAACCAGCTGGTTGCCGTAGCGGAGTTGAACGGAGAAATCGTAGGCGAGATAGAGGTTCTCCTCTCTGAAGAGCCGATTAAAGGGAAGCTTATGCCAATCGCCCACATTGACGTCATCGAGGTTCATCCGGATTACAGAGGCAGGGGTATCGGAAGGGCGCTCATCGAGTTCGTCGAGGAGATTGCCGGGGAAAGAGGGGCCCGGCTTCTCACAGTTCAGCCGGATGACGCTGCCAGGGGCTTCTACGGGAGGCTCGGCTTCAGCGTTGCGCTGTTCTCAGGAACGATCGTGCGGGTCCCCACGGGAGGGGCCGGGAGAACGGAAATCACTGAATTCGGTTGGGAAGACGTTAAAAACCTCGAACTGGTTGCAGGTCGCTTTCAGAGCTCGTACAGCATGTTCTTTTCAGCGTTCAAAGACAATATCGCCGGAATTCACCACACGGTCGAGAGCGGACGGAGCGGGGCCTCGTACTACGTTCTCCGAAACCTCCCGGGCAGAGGCGGCCTGGCACTGCTCCTGTGGGGTAGGCTTGAGGATGTGAGGCCTGTCCTGGAGAGGGCCAAGGTTCTTGGCTGCGAGAGGGTTTTAACGGGTCTTCCCAAAGGGGTCGAGAGCTTTGGGGTCCAAAAAATTAGGGAGGTAGAGATAATCGGAAAATCCCTCACCTGAGAAACTCCCGCACCAGTGCGACCTCCATCGCCGTTCCGAGGTGGAGCACGTCCTCGTCAACGTCGAACCTCGGGTGGTGGTGTGGATAGATTATCCCCTTTTCCTCATTGTAGATTCCAAGCGTCAGGAATGTTCCGGGGACTTTCTGGAGGTAGAAGGCGAAGTCCTCGGCACCCATGGTTGGCTCGACGTCTCCGTGCTTCAGGCCGTACTTTTCGGCCACCTTCCTGGCGAATTCTGTCATGCTCCCATCGTTAACCGTCGGTGGAACGAGCTCCTCAATTGACAGCTCATAGGAAGCCCCGTGTGCCTTTGTGACGCCTTCGAGTATCTCCCCCATGCGCCTCTGAATCAGCTCGCCTATCTCGTGCTTGAAGAACCTTATCGTCCCCTTCATTTCGACTTCCTCTGGAATCACGTTGAAGGCCGTTCCGGCGTGTACGGCCGTAACGCTGACCACCCCTGTCTCAATCGGCGGGATGTTTCTGCTCGCTATGGTCTGGAGTGCCAGTATAGTTTCCGCCGCTATCGGAATGGGATCAACGGTCTGGTGCGGCGATGCCCCGTGTCCGCCCCCGCCGATTATCCGTGCCTTGAATATGCCCGCGCCGGCCATGACGGGGCCTTCCCTTATGCCGATGACCCCACTGGGGAGGTCGTGCCAGACGTGGAGGCCGAACACGGCATCTACGCCCTCTAAGGCTCCCCCTTCGATCATCTTCACCGCTCCGTTGCCGCCCTCCTCGGCCGGCTGGAATATCAGCCTCACCCTGCCGTTGAACTCATCAATGTGCTCCGGGATTATCTTTGCGGTTCCAAGGAGCATGGCCGTGTGTGCGTCGTGTCCGCAGGCGTGCATCTTACCTGGAACGCGGGATTTGTAGGGGACGTCGTTCTCCTCCTGAACGGGCAGGGCGTCCATGTCCGCCCTGAGGGCTATTGTCTTCTCGCCCTCCCCGATGTCGGCTATTATCCCGGTTCCAACGCGCTTTATCCTGTACCCCCATTCGCGGAGGTGCTCCTCCACAATCCTTGAAGTTCTCTCCTCCTCGTACTTAAGCTCTGGGTGCATGTGGAAGTCCCTTCTCCAGGCTATTATCTCTTTCTCAATCCTCTTTGCCTCTGAAACCGGGTCGAAGCCCATAGTCCTCACCATGGAACATTCTGCGGAGGGGGATATTAGCTTTTCGATGCCCATCTGAAAGAGGACACCGACCGTAAAATTTATAAACCCACCCAGATAGGTGATTACGGCGTCGATGGAAGTGGGCCGGTAGCTCAGCCTGGTATGAGCGCCGCCTTGGCAAGGCGGAGGCCCCGGGTTCAAATCCCGGCCGGTCCACCATCCCTGGGCGGGCCCGTGGTCTAGACTGGTTATGACGTCACCCTGACACGGTGAAGGTCCGGGGTTCGAATCCCCGCGGGCCCACCATAAGAAACTTTTGCCAAGCAAAAGTTTCATCAAAGTTTGTAGCTCCTTCTTGAAGTGCAAGTTCTTGGGAGGTTTTCTACTTGAAATCAAGTGTTTTGAGTGAGAGCTCCTTTAGGGACTCATTGTAAAGGGGTTTAACCCTAAAAAGACACCCAAAGGGCGTCAGAGGAAAAGTAAACCCCTTTGATAAGCTTGGCATTTTGTTCATTGTTCTCTATTAAAAACAGATTCTCAAGAGAAAGAAAACCGAAACTTTTCCAAACGCGACAATGCAAAGAGCTACAAACTTTTGGTCAAGCTTTTCCCAAAAGCTTGCTTCGCGAAGTTTGATCAAGGTCTGTGATTCTTCTTCCAAATGCTATTCTGAGATATGTTTGCGCTCTAAAAAGCTCTTTTAAGCTGGAATTCGCTTTTAAAAGCCTACAAGGCATGGGTTTCCCTATAAAAAGCGCTCCTTCGGAGCGCGAAAAAACGTAAACCCAAAAACAAATGCCTCCCAACAAGGAATTCCAAGCTCTAAAAGCATTTTGGGAATGCAAACACTTGCAAAAGAGCACCCTAAAAAAGAATCACGAACTTTGATGAAACTTTGCGAAGGCAGAGTTTCTTGGTCAAGCTTTTTCCAAACGCTTGTTTGCCTGCACGACGTCGAGCTATGCTTGGGCGTGAACTGAGACGATAAGGTTTATAAGACTCCATCCCAACCAACCGTGAGGCGAGACCGGTGGGGCGGGAGATAACCGAGGAAAAGCTTCAGAAGTACTTTAGAATCACCGAAGAGGCTTTAAAAACCCTTGAAATAGCCGTCCACGAGAAGAGCCTTCTTAGGGGCGTTGCGGAGGATTTTCTGACGATGGCGAGGAGCTATTTCAACGACGCCAGGTACTACTACGAGAGGGGCGACTACGTGACGGCTTTCGCGGCACTCAACTACGCGCATGGTTTTATCGACGCCGGCGTGAGGCTTGGCGTTTTCAGGGGAGAGGATGACAGACTTTTTGCCTTCGGCTGAGGTGAGAGCCATGGGAGACTACGTCGTCGTTTTGGAGGCACCCATAATCGTGAGGGACGTCGAGACCAGTGAGGACGCGATAAACGTTGCGGTTTCCAAGGTCGCCAAGGCGCTCAACAAGGAGAAGCTCGATTTTGTGAGGGTTGAAATAGGCTACTCCCAGTGCCCCGTCTGCGGGGCCCACTTTGAGAGCGCCTTCGTCATTGGCTCGGTTGGTCTCGTGGGGATGTACCTCACGATTAAGGTGTACAACGCCCAGACCATCGAGCACGCCGAGAGGATAGCCAAGGCCGTCATCGGCAAGGCCCTCAAGAAGGTTCCCCTCAAGGTCTATGAGATACGGGAGCTGACCGAGGAGGATGAGGGGGACGGCGTGGAGCTTGGGGAGTGATCAAGTTTCCCCCTCAATTTCCTCTTCTGGAGCCGTCTCCGCGTACACCCACAGTGCGCCCAGGCTGTTTATCACGTACCGTACCGCTCCGAGGGAGAGCAGGAGGAGCAGCGTCAGCGCCCCCATGTAGTATTCGTACTGGAGAACCAGAAAGACGTCCACAATCGAGAGGCCCAGCCCCGGGGTGAAGTAGCCGCCGGGGTTGGCCCTGGCGACGCGCCATATCTCTTCCGCGACCCCCACGTTCCCCGTGAAGTAGTACACCGGGACGAGTGCGAAGGCCGGTGTGGCTATTATCCCTGCCATGAACGAGCCGAGTGGGCCGAAGATCGCTATGGGAATCGCCAGGAGGATCAGGGCGATCAGAACGAATACGAACGTCAGAAGTTCCGCGGCAACCAGGGCCGGCAAAGATTTCAATCCGGCCTTGATGGATTCAAGGACTCTTTTCTTTCTCCCCCTGGCCAGCTCCACCGCCGCGTCCACAAGGGCGTAGCTGAAGGCTAGCTGGGTCAGAAATACCCACACTGCGAAGATACCCATCAGAGGAAGTTTTTCCCTCATCTCGCTCGATGCACGGAGGTACTTCCAGTAGGTGTCTCGATGACCTCCTCGCCCTAGAGGATGGGTTTCCGTCGAGGAAACCCCCTAACTCAAGGACGGGGAGGTTTGAGGGGTAATCCTCACCACCCTCTTTGAAGAGGGTTCGGAGAACCCCTCTGGGACGGTCTTGCCCCAATTACCCCTACCTCCCGTTAAAGCCGGGAGGCTCGCGGTTATCGTCCTCACAACCTTCTTTAAGATATTAAACGCTCCAACCAAGTCCGCGTTAAAGATAAGCCCCGTTGCGGGACACTTAAACAAACCACGAAGGAAGCGAGCCCCATCGTGAGGCTTCCCGCAAACGGGACAAGTTTTCGAAGTGAAAGCCTCATCAACAACCTCAACGACAATACCATACTCCTCAGCAACTTCTTTTAGGCGTTTAATAACGTAATTGAACCGCCAGACGTGAGAAAGAATGAAATTCTGTCTCGCTCCCCCATTAGAATTTCTCGCTATGCCTTTTGGGTAGCCAACGACAATTACACTAACTCCCAACCGATGAAGTCTTTCAACGGTCTGTCTAACTGCCGTGTTAATGTAATGCTTAGCTTGGAGCTTAGCCTTCTGGTGGAGCATTCTGAGTTTCCTACTCGTTTTCGCTCCAGACTTGTTGAGTTTGGACTGATAATCCGCAATAACTTTCCGAAAGTAGAAGTCTATCGCTTTCAGCGGTCTTCCGTTCACGAGAAAGCTTTCACCGTTTTCAACATAAACGGCCATCAAGTTGTTCACTCCAAGGTCAATTCCAGCCTTAAGATTTCCCTTTGGAGTTCTTGGAACACTTGTCCATTTCCCGTTGATTAGTTTTTCTTTCACGGTGAAGCTTATTTTCGCATACCATTTCCACTTTACCTCGTCATAGATGATTTCTAAGCGACCTTGCTTGCCCTTGAAGTGTATTCTGCCTTTGAACTGGATTTCGAGGCGTTTGAACTTGCCAAGACCTTTGAGGATTAGCTTGTTACCTTCAATCTTGTATTGGTCGTTTCTGAGGACGATTAATGGTTTCCTCTTTTCGTCTTCTTTCAAATAGTTTGGTGGTTTTGGCTTGAGCCATTCGGGTAGTTCTCTGTTTCGCTTGCTCCTCAAGAGGGAGAAGAAGCTTTTCCAAGCTTCAGCGTTCTTCCTGCAAATTTGCTGGACTGTTGCGGAGCCGATTTCTCTTTTGTATTCTTCATAAACTATTTTTTCAGTTTTGTTGAAGTCCACTGGCTTGCCTTCAAAGAATTCTTGGCGTCTTAGATAATTCACTCGGTTCCAGACTTTAGCTACAATGTCGGCTAATTCGAAGAGTGTTTTTTCTTGTTCTTTGCTTGGTTGTAGTTTGACTGTTACTGCTCGCCTCATTTCGGGTTATGGTATTGTTCTTGGGTTTTAAAATAGTTTGCTTTCTCTGTTGAAGGGTTGTTGGACGGTTTACTGCATCCCCGCCCTAAAGGGCGAGGCTTTCGGAAGAAAAATGTAAACCTGCATTCCGCAGCAGCTCACGGTTGTCTCGTTGGGGCGGTAGTAGGTCTCGTCGCATTTCATTCCATGCTCGCCAAAGAAGTCGGGGTTGAAGTTGAAAACCGCGTGGCAGTTTATGGCCTCGTTCTCCTTCTTCATCAGCCTCAGTATCTCCTTTACTCTCCCGTAGCTCTCCATGAACCCGCTCATCAGAGGGAACGGGAGGGCGTAGGTTACGAGCAGGGCCGCGATGAGCAGACCCACGAACTTCTTACTTCTGAGCGTCTTGTCAATTTCTATGCTATGAGTCTCCATATTACATCATATGGTGGTGTGGAGATGGGTCTATTTAAGCCTTTTCATTCCAGCCTCGACAAAGCTTTTAAGCACCCACCAATCAACCAACGACATAACCCCTGGAGGTTTTGCCATGGCAAAGTTCATATTCGTCACGGGTGGTGTTGTTAGCGGTCTTGGGAAGGGTATAACCAGCGCCTCACTGGGAATGCTGATGAAGGCCAGGGGCCTCAGGACGACGAACATCAAAATCGACCCTTACCTCAACTACGACGCGGGAACGATGAACCCCTACCAGCACGGTGAGGTTTTCGTCCTCGACGACGGCGGCGAGGTTGACCTCGACCTCGGCAACTACGAGCGCTTCCTCGACACGAGCCTCAGCTTTGGCCACAACATAACCACCGGCAAGGTTTACTCCGCCGTCATTGAGAAGGAGAGAAAGGGAGAGTACCTCGGTGCGACGGTTCAGGTCATACCCCACATCACCAACGAGATAAAGGGCCGCATCAGGCGGCTCGCCAGGGACTACGACGTTGTCGTGGTGGAAATAGGTGGGACCGTCGGCGACATCGAGAGCATGCCCTTCCTCGAGGCGGCGAGGCAGATGCAGATCGAGGAGGGCAGGGAGAACGTTGCCTTCGTCCATGTCACCTACGTGCCGAAGCTCAAGGTTGTTGGAGAGCAGAAAACCAAGCCGACCCAGCACAGCGTCAAGGAGCTCCGCTCCCTTGGAATCCAGCCCGATGCGATAGTGGCCCGTTCGGAGGATCCTCTCGAGGAAAGCGCGAGAATGAAGATAAGCCTCTTCACCAACGTTCCCGACGAGGCTGTGATCAGCGCCTACGATGTTGAGGACACCTACGAGGTACCGCTGATGCTCGAAAAGGAGGGGCTGGCCAGGTACATCACCAAGCGGCTCGGTCTGCCTGAGAGGGAGCCAGACCTCGATGCCTGGAGGGCTATGGTTGAGACATACAAGTCCCTCACCGACACGGTTGAGATAGCCGTCGTCGGCAAGTACGTCAAGCTCTCGGACTCCTACCTGAGCATCAAGGAGGCCCTGAAGCACTCCAGCGTTGCCAACGGCGTCAAGGTCAGGATACGCTGGATAGAAGCCGAGGAGCTTGAAAAGCACGGTGTCAAGCTTTTGGAGGGGGTCGATGGAATAATCGTCCCGGGCGGCTTCGGTGCCCGTGGAACCGAGGGCAAAATGATGGCGGCGCGCTACGCGAGGGAGAACGACATTCCGTTCCTCGGGATTTGCTTTGGCTTCCAGCTCACCGTCGTTGAGTTCGCCAGGAACGTCCTCGGCCTGAAAGGCGCCCACTCCACCGAGATAGACCCGCAGACACCTCATCCCGTTGTTGACCTCATGCCGGAGCAACGCGACCTCGACAGGCTCGGAGGTACGATGAGGCTCGGAGCTTACCCCGTCCACATAAAACCCAACACCATGGCCAGGGCCCTTTACGGGAAGGAGATAGTTTACGAGCGCCACAGGCACCGCTGGGAGGTCAATCCGGACTACATAGATGAGTTTGAGAAGGCGGGCCTGGTCTTCAGCGGAGTGGCAGGGGACGACGGCAGGAGGATGGAGATACTCGAGCTCCCGGACAGGAGGTACTTCATAGCCACACAGTTCCACCCCGAGTTCAAGTCACGGCCGATGAACCCTGCACCCGTGTTCCGCGGGCTCGTTAAGGCCGCAAAAGAGAGGAAATACGGGGGTTAGATCTCAATTCCAAGCTTCATGAGCTCTTCGTCAACTTTTTTCAGTTCTTCCATCTTCTGAATCTCCCTGTAGAATACAACCCCTCCAACGCACAGGAACTCCAGAAGGAGGGCGTTGAAGGGGGCCTGGAGGAACTGCGAGACGTAGCTGGCAATCCCCGCTGGGAGGATTACCTCCGCCGCAAAGCTCAGAGGCCCCGTGACCATCGTTATCGCTATCACGCCCACCCAGAGGAGCACGCCGAACGCGAGGCTGGAGAGGGCGTTTCCGAAGATCATTCCAAATGCCTCAAAGGCCGCGCTTATCCTTCCCTTATCCGCGTAGAGGGGTATTGCTATGGCCGTAAGGCTGGTTGTGATGGCCAGTACCGCCAGGAGGAGCAGAACCCCGATTAGTATCAGCACCGCGCCCCAGGGGAGGAACAGCGCCCCCAGAACCGCGGGTATCAGCGCGACCGCGGCGAGTGAGATGGCCACCACCATGAAGATCAGCTCTATGATAACGACGCCCGGCAGGTGCTTGAGGCCGTCGATTAGGAGTTCACCCAGCGAATAATCCTTCCCGGACTCGTGGAGGAGAACCCCCTTTGTGATGGCGTACTGGACTATCGAGCCGATGATGGTGCTGGTGAGGATCATCACCGCGAAGGCCTTTCCGAGCTGAGCGAGGTAGTCCAGGAACTCTTCCTCCACGTCCCCGCCGTACTGCTCTATCATCACATCCCCGCTGGTGGTCTGGTTCGGGGTGATTTCAAAGGACGGCTCACTCGGTAGCAGGTAAGCTGCTACAGGTGCGAGGAGGAGTGAGAATATCAGCGCGGGAATGTAGAGTTTCTTGGCCTCCACCATGAGCGAAAAGGTCCTTACGAACGCGTCTATCGCACCCATTCCACCACCCGCTGGAGTAATGGGGGAGGGGCCTTTTAAATTTTTTGAGTCTGCGAGCCAGAAAAGCTTATAAACGAACCCCCGAAAGTGGCGATAGGTTGTAAACGGTGAATATCAATCTCATGAGGTGAGAAGAATGGCTATCTGGCAGGGAAGATCACTCAAGAAGCCTTCGGGCGGAAGGATTATCCTCGCTAGGAAGAAGAGGAAGAGGGAGCTCGGAAGGGAGCCCGCTTTCACCAAGGTCGGCGAGGACAGGGAGAAGAAGAAGATAATCAGGACCTACGGCGGAAACAGGAAGGTTAGGCTCATCGAGGCCCTCTACGCCAACGTCTTCGACGGCGGAAAGGGCAAGAAGGTTAAGATACTCAACGTCGTTGAGAACCCGGCCAACAGGCAGTACGTCAGGAGAAACATAATCACCAAGGGCGCCATCGTCGAGACCGAGGCCGGCAGGGCCATAGTTACCAGCAGGCCCGGCCAGGACGGTGTCGTCAACGCCGTTCTCATCAAGGAGGAGAGCGCCTGAATTCTTTTCTCCTTTTAAGTGCTGCCGTTAAGTACCGTTAACCCTGAAAACTTTACGCTACCGTTAACTTCTCTGGCTTTACGGTGGTTAACGATGAACCATCTCGTACCTTCTCTGGGCACCTCTGCCTATGGCTCTTGCAAGGCCCAGGGCTTCGAGCTTTTCAAGCCTCTTTAACACGGCAGGCTTTGAGAGGCCAACGTATTCTGCTATCTCCCCGCTCCTCCTCGGAACGGTCAGAAACTCAAGGATTTTTCTGTCAGTATCATCCAGAAGCTCGTCAGTTTTCTTCTTGAAGACCACTTCAAAGCGGTTTGCACTGCTCTTAAACTCTACCTCCACGAGGCCGTGTTTCCTGCATTCCTCGCGGATCAGTCTTAGGCCGTAGCCGTACTTTTCGATGTAGCCTGCATCGTACATAAGTCCGCACAGGTTAGGGTTCCTCGGCACGTGTTCAGGGTCTTCGAGGTCCACTCCCGGCATCAGGCCCCCGGGATTTCTTATTACGAGCCTATCGGGATGAATGAAAATCCTGACGTCCGCGGGGATTGCGTAGTTTCTGTGGGCGAAGGCGTTTATTATAGCCTCCCTAACGGCCCTTGTGGGATACTCAGGCAGTTTGGTTCTCTTTGTTCCCACCACCACTTCTATCGTGCTGAACTGGGAAAGGAGCTCCGCGTACATCCCATCTATAACCTTCCATACCGGCCCCTGGAACTCCCTGCTCCACACGGGTCTCTCTCCGTCCATTTTGACGATTCTGCCCCCTGCGTGCGGTATGAACTCGTCGACATCGGTGAAAAACAGGGCTCCTGCATTCGTCAGCTTGTCCCCTTTAATCGCCTTTGCACTCCTCAGGTAGCGGCTCCAGTCTTCCCTCGGGATACGCCTGCCCCTTGCCTTCTCCACCGCCGAGAAAAACCACTCAACGTATTCTTCCTTCATCTTCGGGAGTTCGGCCGCTGGAAACTCGTCCCAGGTAACCGCCCCCAGCTCGGAGGAGAGCATGAGAATCTCCTGGATTGAAAGGGGCCTTATCCCAGAGCCTATCCTGATGTAGGCAACTCCACCGATGGAGCAGAGGTTCCGGGACTTTGGAACCTCTACGACAAGAACGTTTCTGCCACCAATCTCAAGCGCGTGGGTTTTTACCTGCAGAGGAGGGGTGACGTTCTGAAGTGAGGAGGATATCGTTTCCCTGGCCTTTTTGATGTCACATCCCAAAACATTGCCCTCGTCGCTTACACCTATCAGAATGTAGCCACCGTCGGCGTTGGCCATGGCACATATCTCTCTGGCGATTTCAGGTGTTGCCCTGCGCTTGAACTCTATCCTCTCGTTTTCCCCCTGACGAATGAGTGTCAGAAGTTCATTCACATCCATGATTACCGTTAAGTACCGTTAACCCTAAAAACTTTACGCTACCGTTAACTTCTCTGGCTTTACGGTGGTTAACGATATAAAAGAAGCGCGGGTCAGAGCTCAAGCTCTTCCCGGTATTTTCTCAGCTCCTTCTCCATTATCCTCTTCGCCTGCTCCTCGACCATAGGTTTAACGAGCTCTATAACGCGCTTTTTGAGTTCTTCCAGGCCTTCACCGTTGAGCGCCGAGATTCTGAGGGGTTCGAGGCCCTTGGCCCGGATGAACTCCTCTACCTTCCTTATCTTCTCCTCGTTCGCTATGTCCACCTTGTTGAGGACGACGATGAAGGGGAACTCGCCGAACTCGGCGTAGATTTCCTCGAACAGGTGGGTCTGCTCCTCTATCGGATAACCGCAGTACTCGCTGGGGTCGAAGATGTAGACGATGACCTTTCCGAGGTGCTTGAGCGCCAGGATGGCCTGTCTCTCCACCTCGTTCCTCTCGCTCAGAGGTCTGTCGAGCAGCCCGGGCGTGTCTATGACTTGGTATTTCAGGTAGTGCTCCTCGAACTGGCCGACGTTTATGCCCCTCGTCGTGAAGGGGTAGCTGGCAACCTCGGGTCTGGCGTTCGTCAGCACCCTGAGGAGCGTGCTCTTGCCGACGTTGGGATGACCTGCTATCACGACCGTCGGAAGGTTGAGATCAACGACCGGGAGGTCTTTGAGGACGTTTCTGGCCTGGTTGAGGTACTCAAGGTCGTCGGCGATGTCCCTGATGACGTCGGCGACGCGGCCGTAGAACTGCCTGCGGAGCCTTGACATCTCATCCGGGTCGCGCGAGTATCGTATCTTCTCGACGTAGCGCTGCTCAAGGTTCCGTATCGTCTTTATTGCCCAGTTGACGTGGGCCAGAGAGCGGTGGAACTGGTCGCGGTCAACGAGCGTATCAACCAGCTCCCGGTAGAACGGAGGAAGTTCCGAGACTCCAGGCGTCCTGTCCAGCAGTTTCTTCAGGTTGTCGCGGATGACGTTGGAGATCGTTCTGATTCTCAGCTCTTCCCTCTGCCTGGCCTTGGCCCTGGGGCCGCCCTTGGGGGTGAGGGCCGAGGCCGCCTTCTCCGCTCTCCTGAAGGCCTTATCGATAATCTCGTCAGCGGTAAGCACCGTCGGCATCTTTTCAAAGGGGTTCTTCATCTCTCTCACCTCTCATTTTCTCTTTTCTCTCGCGGTGCTTAGCTTTTCGGCCGGGTATTTAAAGGTTCGCTAAAGCTCGATGACCCTGCCGATGTGGAGGGGTTCAATCCTCTCGCCCAGCCCCGCCTTCAGGAATGCGTACTCATCCAGCCCCGTGCAGTGGCCGGCGTAGAGCCTTTCGGCGTCGATTCTCTCAACGACTTCATTGAGAAGCTCTTTTTTGGCACCCCTTATGTGAAGTCCCCCTATCAACGCCCTGACCGGCTTTCCAAGAACGTCCTCCGCGTGCCACGCTATGTTCAGAACTCCAGAGTGACCGCAACCGGTGACGACGGCGACCCCGTCTCCCAGGTCGATGATCAGGGCGATATCGTCGGGGACCGGGTCTCTGATGAGGCGGCCGTTCTCCTCAACGTAGCCAACGGCCCTGTCCCATGTGCGCCGCGGTATTTCCCCGGAACTCCAGAGTCCCGGCGCAAACTCGAAGGGCTCTTCTTTCAGGATGAACTCGGCCCCGAGCCCCTCAAGCTCCCCCCTGTCAAAGGGGATTCCTATATCCCTCCTGTGGGGTTTCAGTGCCACCCTGCGCCGGAAGATTCCTGGGTGGGCGATGACCGTCACTGGCTCCTCCCGCGCATTTAAAAACGCCTTCAGTCCGCCAGTATGGTCGTAGTGCCCGTGGGTTATAAAGACGAAGTCTATTTCCCCCGGATCAATTCCAAGCTTGGTCATGTTGCTGAGAAGCACCTCCCCGTCGGTTCCTGTGTCGATGAGCACCCTTCTGCCCCTGTGCTCCACAAGGGCGGAGAATCCGTGCCCGCCCAGGAGGCCCTTCACGAACCCCGCATGGTTCTCGTAGATCACGGTCAGCCTCATCCGAATCCCTCGAAAAGTTTATGTTTTAGGCCGTTTAAATTCTTCTGTGGTTGCCATGATATCGCCTGTGGACTACGTTGCACCGCTGATTTCCGGAATGATAATCGCGCTTGGCTCTTGGCTCCCGGTCGGTCCGGAGGGTCACTCCGTCACGGCCCTTCTAGGGGCTATTGCACCATCGTATGGAGATTATCTCGTTCCCTCCTATCTAGGTGTGACGTTTGCTGTCCTCTTCTATTTCAGGGAGCTGATAGCGCTCGGCTCCCACAATGCGATTAAAAGACGTCTTGATTCGGACACGATGTACTTCATCTACGCCTCCGTGTTCACCCTGCTGGTGGGGTACCCCGTCCTGAAGACGGTTTCCGACGCAGTGAATCCCGGTACCTCCGACCTGATAAACGCGATCGCCGGCCTTGGGATGATTCTGGTGGGTCTCCTGGCTGGTACGCGCGTTCGGGCACCCCTTGAAGGGATCGAAAGCAGCATCCGGGAGAAAAAGGACGAGGCCACCCTGGTGGATGCAGTGATCTCCGGGCTGGCCCAGGGCATCGCCCTAATCGGAGGACTCTCAAGGAGTGGCTTTGTTCTCCTCGGCCTTGTGAGCACCGGTATGGACGTAAAGCGGGCCCTTGAGCTGAGCTTCCTGGTGGCACCCGTGTACCTGGTCCTGAAGCTCGCTTTCATGGGAGGATGGGATCCGGAGCTTCCCGTCGCGCTGCTCTTCGCCGCGTTCCTGGCGGCGTTCGTAGTGAGCTTTGTAACGATGAAGCTTCTCCTCAAACTTGCCGGCGCGGTGGGCAGGCGGGCGTTCCTCGTGTCCTTCGGTTTAATCGCAATCGCGGTTTACCTGATGGGGGTGGTCATGTGAAGGCTGTTGTTCTTGCCGCGGGAAAGGGTGAACGGCTCCGGCCGCTGACGGATGATAGGCCGAAGGTCATACTCAAGGTGGCCAACAGACCTATAATCGGGTACGTTCTTGAGAACCTCGACCCTTTCGTGGATGAGTTCATCATCGTTGTTCGCTACGAGAAGGAGAAGCTGATTAAGGCCCTAGGCGATGAGTTCAACGGCAAACCGATAACCTACGTCGAGCAACTGCCCGGTGAGGGGACTGCCAAGGCAATAGAGTCTGCCCGGAAGCACATCGGGGAAGAGGAGTTCATAGTGGCCAACGGTGACATTTACTTTGAGATCGAGGGTGTAAAGGATTTGATAGGGGTCTTCAGGAGGGAAAAGGCCGACGCGGCCCTTCTAGTTAAAGAGTTCGATGACCTCAGCCACTTTGGTAAGATCGAGGTCGAGGGGAGCCTCGTTTCCGGGGTGAAGGAGAAACCCGGGAAGGTTTCCGGCTACGCCAACCTCGGTGTTTACATATTCAAGCCCGAGGTCTTCGAGTTCATCGGGAAGACCCCCGTGAGCAAGCGCGGCGAGTACGAGATAACGGACACCCTCAACCTCATGATATGGGCGGGCAGAAGGGTGGCATACGCGGTTTACTCCGGCTACTGGAACGACATAGGCAGGCCCTGGAACCTCCTTGAGCTCAACGAATACCTCCTGAAGAACAGGCTGAGGCACGAAATACGGGGTATAGTCGAGGCGGGGACCACGATAGTCCCGCCGGTTGAGATTGGAGAAGGCACAGTTGTCCGGAGCGGCGCGTATATCGTGGGTCCGGTTAAGATAGGAAGGAACTCCAGAATTGGCCCCAACTGCTTCATACGGCCTGCCACCAGCATAGGAGACGGCTGTCACGTGGGCAACGCGGTGGAGGTCAAGAACTCCATAATAATGGACGGCAGCAATGCACCCCACCTCAACTACGTCGGCGACTCAATAATCGGGGAGAACACCAACCTGGGCGCGGGGACGATAACAGCTAACCTCAGACACGACAGGGGCAACGTGAAGGTTGAGGTTAAGGGCAAGCTCGAGGACAGCGGCAGGCACAAGCTCGGTGCGATAATCGGTCACAACGTCAAGGTGGGCATAAACGTCAGCATCTACCCCGGTAGAAAGATAGGAAGTAACTCTTTTATCGGGCCGGGTGTTATAGTTGATAGAAATGTGCCACAGGGGCACATTGTCACCGTGAAGCAGGAGAAAACGGTGATGACGAGATGAACGGTGAGTCTTTCGTTCCCTACCTCAACTTTATTTCGAGGTGGGTTCTTTTCGTGGCCGTTTTTTATAAGGCATACAGGACCCGGGAAAAGGGATGGGCCATCTTAACGACAGCGTTTTTCATAGATGCCCTCGACGTTGAGAGTTACATCCTTGAACCTTTGGGAATTATACTGCACCCGGATGCCTACGCAATCGCCTCCAAGATTCCGAACTTCATCATTGCGTTTCTGTTGATGTGGGGAGCGGTTCATTTGAAATACGGGGAAAGCCGGCTTAAGCACGTGGTTTACATCTCCCTGTTCTCAGTGATCTCTTACATATGGCTCCTCCTGCTGGCCACGGATGTTTTCAACAATCCAACAACGCGGGCCATCCTACCGTCGCTTGCCTTCGGTGGGGGGCTCATCTACGTTGGCAACGTCCTGAGAAAATACGTTGTATCCCACCACTGGGTCGAGATGATGTTCCCATGGGGATTGATACTTCTCGGGGCACTCAACTTGACCTACCCGGTGACCAGGTTCATCGAGTGGTTCGCACCGATTGGCTTTTTTATGGGGGCGGTGTTCAGATTAATGACCGCTACCGGCGCAACGAAATTTGTGTTCTACCCGCTGACTCCAGTGATGCCCCCTACCGACGTGAAAATACCTCCCGGGGCGTACCTGTTCCCGACACGGGAGGAAGTGGTTCACAGGTTTGGAAACGTGTGGGATAAACCGGGCGTCATACTCATAACCCGTGAGGACGTGGGGATGCTGAAAGAGAACATCCACCCCAACACGCTGGTGTTCTGGATAACCCGCGCGAAGGAAGGCAAGCTGGAGGAATCACCGACAATCTACGCCATGGGTCCGACGAAGATAGATATCCTGACCGATCTTATAACCCGTGCCATTGGCCAGGGGTACGGTTTGATCTATATCGATGCCCTTGAGTACCTGATGCTCGAGAACGGATTCGAGAACGCCGTTAAATTTCTGCTCAACGTCAAGGATCGGGTAGTCAGCGCTGGGGGCACGATCATACTGGTGGCCAACCTCAGGACCCTGGAGCCGCGCCAGAGAAGGATACTGGAGAGGGAATTCAGCCACTGACCTCCTCCCCGTCCTGAAGGGCGAGGCTTTCAAAAGAAAAATGTAACTCCAGTTAACGGCTTCCAAAAAGACAAATGAAAAACTGGAGTAAAATCACCCCAGCCCCATCTTCTCTATAAACCTCTTGTAGTAGTGCGTGTCCTTCTCAAGCTCCGCCTTCTGGAGTAGCTGCCTCTCTATGGCTCTCAGGGCATCGTGGGCGGCCTGTATCGCTCCCCAGGTCTCGCCGGTGGCTATGAAGACGCCCCTGTCGGTCACAACCCTCATCCTGGCCTGGTAGAGGTGCACCCCCCTGAACTTCTCGTTGAAGCGCCTTATGTAGAGGTAGATGATGCCCTCCTGGCCGAGGAGGTCCTCGTAGCCGTCAACGAAGCGCCTGACGTCCTCGATTATCCTTTCCCTGGTGAAGTCGCTGAGTATCTCGGCGTCTCCGCCCAGCTGGAGGTAGAACCTCGCCTCCTTCTCGACCATCCTCGATATCGGCAGGAGGAGGTCTTTGACCGTCAGGATGCCAACTACCCGGTTGTCCTCGTTGACGACAACCAGTCCGTCGATGTCGTTGTCGAGCATTGTGGCAACGGCCTCTTTGACCGTTGCGTTGGGCGATATTGTGATAACACCCCTTATCATGACGTCGCGGAGCTGCATGCTGAAGGGGGGTATCTTCTCCCCAGCGACTTCTCCGTACTGGGATTTGAAGCGCGGCTTGATGAACCTTATGATGAGGTCGTGGAGGGTCACCAGGCCTTCAAGCTTGCCCTCCTCGTTCACTATGGGTATCCTTGATATCGCGTGGTCGCGCATCGTGGCGAAGGCTTTCGCGACAGTGTCGTCGGGCTTGAGGGTTATGACGTCCCTGGTCATGAATTCCTCAATCTTCCTCTTTCCAAAATCGCCCTCCGCTACCTTATTCAGAAGCTCTATGTCGCTTATAACACCTATGATTTCAGCCTTGCTCTCCCCAACGGGAAGGGAGCGCAGGTCAACCTCCATCATTAGCTTTGCGGCCCTGCTCAGGTCCTCATCGGGTTTTATAACCGGGGCGGTTTTGTACACGTCCCTAACCTTGGCCTTGGTTGGGTCCCACTTGAGGTGGGAGCGTATAATAAGGTCCTGTGTCAGGACTCCCTTGTACAGGTTTTCGTCGAAGACCAGAATAAGGTCGGGGTCTTCCTTCTCAAAAATTCCGATCGCCTCAGAAAGCGGGGCGGCGATGTCGATTTTCTGGAACCTGTCGGTCATAACTTCCTGCACAAGAATACCGACCATGCTGTCACCTCCTTCATAATATACTAGGGCGCCGTTCAATTTAAACCTTTTCAACGGGATTTTAGTAACTTTAAATTAATAAATTTTTCGCGGAAAGATTTATAAAACTCCATCATGAACTCTCAACCGCGCCGGGGTAGCCTAGCCTGGGAAGGCGCTGGACTCGAGATCCAGTGGGCTCTGCCCACCAGGGTTCAAATCCCTGCCCCGGCGCCATCAAACTGCCGAGCCCGCGAGGGTTTCCCCTCATTTCCCATTCTAGTTCAGGAGTTGTGGTGATGTGAACTTTCCTGTATTTTCCAGCCCCAACCGTGAAAAGAGATGCCCGACGGCTCTGTACCGAATGGAAAAGAAGAGAAGTCAGGTGGTTATATACGCCCCGTCCTTCTCCACGATGACCGTGTGCTCGAACTGGGCGACCGTACCGCCCCTGACCTCACGCAGTATCGGGTAGCTGTAAACGGCCCCGACCCTGTCGAGCTGGGCGAGGGCGAGCTTGAGCTGTCCCTCCGGCATGAAGTCCTGCAGCCAGCGGTAGGCGAAGGGCAGGGTGCTGTACTCCCTCTTGATGTGCATGAGGAGCCTCCTTGCATGGGCCATTCTGACGGGCCTATCGCGCACGTACATGAAGATGAGCGCCGGCGGCACCTCTATGACCTGGCCGGCACCGGTGGTCGCGAAGGGCTCTATCGCTATGACATCCCCCTCCTTGAGCTCGTAGCTATCGGCCGGGCGGTATATGTTGGGTATGCTGATGCCGGCGTGGAGTTTGTAGCGCTGTATCTTGTGGCCGCTTAGATTGACTATCGGGTTGAATCCTTTCCCGCGTATGATGTCCTCTATGGCCTTCCCCAGCTCGTTTATCTTGGTACCTGCCCTGATCGTGGAGATGGCGTTCTCGAGGGCCTCCCTGGCGGCCGCCATCAGCTCGTCCTCTTCCATCCCGACGCGGTAGGTCACGGCGGTGTCGGCTATGTATCCATCGACGTGGACCCCAAGGTCGAGCTTGAGGTAGTCACCCTCCCTGAGGACGGTTTCGTCGCCCTTGTATGGTGTGTAGTGGGCCGCAATCTCGTTTATTGAAAGGTTGCACGGGAACGCCGGTTTTCCGCCAAGCTCAACTATGCGCCTTTCAACGAACTCGGCGATGTCATAGAGCTTTGCTCCCGGCTTTATGAGTTCGGCAACTTCCTTCTTGACCTGTCTGGCTATCTCGCCGGCCTTTATCAGTGCCTCCCTTTCGTCCACTTTTTATCACCATAAATGGGGGAGCACCGTGCCCCTTAAACCTTTCCACGGGAAAACCTTTTATTTGGTGCGAACCCTAACCCTACGGTGGGCCTATGCTGGAACTCGGCAAGCACATCAACATCTCGGACGATCTGTTCGTGGTGAAGAACCTCATCGGCTCAATCCTTCAGGGCGTGGGTATTGCCTACCTCATCCCGGTGCTGCTGGCATGGTTCTATCCAGAGGAGATTAACTACGTCATCTACTTTGCCCTCCCGGGCACTTTCTGTGTGCTCTTCGGTGCCTGGCTGGCAAGGCACATGGGTAAAATTGAGGACGTCAACCTCCGGCAGGCAATGGTTTCGGCCGCGTTCACCTGGCTTTTTGCCTCCGCCATAAGCGTCGTACCCTTCATGGCCATAGCCAAGATGTCGTTCATCGACTCCTACTTCGAAAGCATGAGCGCGTGGACAGGTACGGGTCTCACCATGATGACCAATCTGGAGAGCTATCCCCATATCCTCCTCTTCTGGCGTGCCTGGATGCAGTGGCTCGGTGGAATCGGTATAGTTCTCGTTGCCCTTACCGTCCTCATACGTCCGGGGGTGGCTGCTGCGAGGCTTTACCGGGCCGAAGCCAGGAGCGAGAGAATCCTTCCCAACCTAGTTAACACATCCAAGGTCATCTTCCAGATATATTCCGTCCTGACCGTTGTGGGCGTTTACCTGTACCACATCAACGGCATGCCCCTCTTCGATGCGGTTACCCACTCCATGACCGGCCTGGGGACGGGTGGTATGAGCACCCACGACCTCAGCATCGGCTACTTCAACAGCACGTCCATCGAGGCGGTCACGATATTCCTGATGATAATGGGTGCCGTCAACTTCACGGTTCATTACAGGATGTTCGTCAGCAAGCACCTGAAGCCCTTCTTTGAGGACATCCAGGTCAGGTACATGTTCATTTTCCTCATCCCCGCGGTGGCGATAACTGCTTACAGCCTCATCCAGGTGGGCGATAACGTGGGCGATTCCCTCCGCCAAGCGGTTTTTCACTCCGTCTCTGCAATAACATGCACAGGCTTTGGCATAGCGGATCTCAGCAGGTACCCCGAGCTCGGCAAGTTCATAATCGGAATCCTCATGGTCATAGGCGGCGGAGCTGGAAGTACCGCCGGAGGTATAAAGCTCATCCGCGTCACGCTGATGTACGAGAGTCTCAAATGGACGATTCAACAGGCCATACTCCCCAGGGGAGCCATTATAAAGCGCAAGGTCGGCAGCTATCTGTTCACCGAGGAGGATATTCAGGAGGTCATGAGCTTCACGATAACCTACATCGCCCTGCTCCTTTTCGGAACCGTTTACACGATGCTTCGCATGGGAACCAGCCTCGTGGATTCCTTCTTCGAGGTGGCCTCCGCCCAGGGCAATGTTGGGCTGAGCGTGGGGATAACCTCAACCTACATGCCCGTTGATATGAAGGTGCTCCTCATCCTCCACATGTGGATAGGGAGGCTCGAGATATTCTCCACCTTGGTCTTCATTATAAGCACGTTCTTCCTCGTTCCGAGGGTGGTGAGGGGCAGATGAACGTAATCAGTGTTGAGGACCTTCGCTTCAGGTACCGTCGGGCGGAGAGGTATTCCCTGAAGGACGTCAGCTTCACGGTAAAGCGGGGGGAGCTCCTCGGGATAATCGGCCCGAGTGGGGGCGGAAAGTCCACCCTCTGCCTCACCCTCAACGGAATAATCCCAAACTCGATAAAGGGGGAGTTCGAGGGCGATGTGGTTATTACCGACCCAAGGACGGGGGAGGAGTACAACACGAAGGAAACTCCCGTCCCAACGCTTTCCGCGGTCGTCGGTCTCGTCCTCCAGAACCCCGAGAGCCAGCTCTTCAACATGACCGTGGAGGAGGAGATAGCCTTCGGTCTGGAAAACCTGGGGCTTGAGCGGAATGAGATACTCAGAAGGCTGCGGTGGGCTCTCGAGGTCACTGGCCTGAGGGGTCTTGAGGGGGAGTTCCCGCCGAACCTGAGCGGCGGTCAGCAGCAGAGGCTCGCTATAGCGGCGGTTCTTGCGATGGATCCGTCAATAATAGTCCTCGACGAGCCGACGAGCCAGCTTGACCCCGTGGGAAGGAGGGAGGTTCTGGGCCTTGTGTCGCTTCTCAACAGGGAGCACGGTATAACCGTCGTCCTCGTGGAGCATCATACTGACTACATTCTCCGCTACGCCGACAGGGTTATAGTCATGGATCGTGGTGAGATAGTCCTTCAGGGGACCCCCGAGGAGGTCGCGGAGGAGGCGGATACCCTCAGAAAGCTCGGGGTGAAGCTTCCGCCGGCCCTTGAGGTTTCCCACGAGCTGAGGAAAAGGGGCGTGCTCGGTGAGGCGGTTCTCACTCCTGAGGCTTTTCTTCGCCTGATAGGACGCTCATCAGACTGACGGAGGTGCCTTCGAGCGTGTGCTTTAAGTCGTAGAGCTTCATGTTCACTTCAAACCTCGCGTGAGGGTCGTTTATCTTCTCCGCCACCTTAAACGCTACCTCCAGTATCTTCTTGGCGTCTTCCCTGTTTCTATCTGCCTCTATCATGGCTATGGAGTAAAGCGCCATGGCTTTGTGGAATGGGTGTGTTATGTGCTTTAGAACCCGCGTTGCCTTTTCCAAGTCCCCTTCTCGGTACAGCTTTTCTGCCAGCTGGACCAGAACAACGTCGAGCTTTTCTGGATCCTTGACGAGATTCATCGCGTAGCCCGCTTTGTCAAGGAGGCCATGATTCACGAGCCCGAGTATTATCTCCTTTAGTATGTTCGTGCTGTTTATTGCGAGGTCTATGGCAGCTTTGAGTGTCATGTCCCCGCTGAAATCATCGTTGATTTTGTAAAACGCGATGGCAATGTCCGCCATTAAAACCGCACGGTGCAGGGGGTTAAGTATAGTGTTCACCAGGAGGGTCATCTCCTTAATCCTGGATCTGACCTCGGCCTCGTTCGGGGAGATAGCTCCTGACTTATTTCCAGTGAGATTGCCTGTTGAGAGGATTTCTCTGAGCACCATTCTCAGGGCCAGGAAAAGATTGTGCTCCTTGCTTATATCACGGAGAAGGAGTATGGCGTGGTCTATATTGCCCTCCTTTAAAGAATCCTCGATTTCATCAAGTATCTCCAGGTCTGATTTTTTATTCTCCTTACCCCCAAGGGACTTGAAGAACTCGTCGAGTTTGCTTCTACTCATCCTTTCCCCCCGAGCAACAATTCCAGGTAGGATCTTCTCTCGAGTTTGGTTACCCCTATCGAATTGAGTATACCCCGAAGTCTCTTTACGGCGGGTTCTATCTCCTCCTCGCTCTCCACAAGGGTCTCCACTTCCACGAACTTGCCGAGTCCTTCCACATTGTCCAGGGTGATTACTATCCCCTTGTCGTAGTAGTACTTCTCCCGCACTTTTACAACGGTCATGACCTCGTGGAAACCCAGGGAGTTCAGTATCTGTTCATGCTCGTCGGGGTCGGTTATTGGCACCTCTATCTCCCGGCGGGTTTTTGATTCTTGGTCAAGTTTGGGTCCTTTGTACGTCAAGAACGCCTCAAAATGTCCATTAAATTTTTTCACCCGTATCCTCAGTGCCTCATCCGTCTCGCTGAAGTCCCTGCAGGGATGCGAGAAATACGTGTCCTCCTGATACTCCCGCCTCATGAGCTTGAACTTCTCCCGGACATGGTCGAAAATGTCATCGTTGGCGTACCCCTTCAGCTCAACTTCTATCATCGCGGTGCCTCCGTTGCCGGATGTTTCTGAATCGTTGTTGCGTTATCAATATCAAAGTTAACCCCGGACAAAATAAACTTTTTCCTTGGAACGCTTTGGGAACATTGTATAAATTCCAAAGAGTTAGAAGTACAGGAAAAATTAGAAAAGGCCCCTGATCACGCGGGAAGCGGTTATCATGCCCTCAGCGTTTGTTTTGGTGTGTGTTGAGTGGATCGCTATTGAGTAGTACCTCACGGAGTGAGGTCCATCTCGCGAAGCTCCTCGAGGAAGCGCCTGGCAAACTCGATGGTCTTGTCTATGTCCCTAAGGTCAGCGGTCTCGACCTGGCTGTGCATGTAGCGTATCGGTATGCTGAGGACTGCCGTTGCAACGCCCTCGCGGTTGATCTGCATTATGTTGGCGTCGGTTCCCGTCGGTCTCGGACTGGCCTCGACCTGGAGCTCTATGCCGTACTTCTTGGCAACCTCGTCGGCAAAGGCGCGAACCTTGGGGTTGATGTTCGGGCCGACGTCCATGACCGGGCCGCCGCCGAGCTTCGGAACTATCTTGCCCTTGTCGCCGACCTGCTTGGCGAAGGTGACGTCCATGGCTATGCCTATCTCGGGGTCTATGGCGTAGCTCGCGACCCTGGCACCGCGGAGGCCGACCTCCTCCTGTACGGAGGCGACGAAGTAGATGTCCGCCTCGTGGCTCTCAACCCTCCTGGCGGCCTCTATCATGGCGTAGAGGCAAACCCTGTCGTCGAGGTAGGGCGTCGCAATCCTGTTCTCGTTGAGCTGAACGAAGGCGGGGGCGAACTCACCGACGGTTCCAACGCGGAAGCCCATCTCTTCGGCTTCCTCCTTACTGTCCGCGCCGACGTCAACGACTATGGTATCCCAGTCCGCCGCTTTTTTCCTGTCCTCCGGCTTCTGGAGGTGGGGCGGTATGTGGCCGACGACTCCAAAGCGCTCGCCCTTCTCGGTGAAGAACCTTATCCTCTGGGCGACGAGGGTTCTGGGGTCAACGCCTCCAACGGGAACGACGTGGAGGTAGCCCTCCTTGTCTATGTGGTTAACCATGACGCCTATCTTGTCCATGTGGGCCGCGATCATTATCCTCGGCCCGTTACCCTTCTTGTGGGCGATAACGTTTCCGAGCTTGTCAACGTATATCTCGTCCACGTGGTCCTTCAGGGCCTCGAAAACGACGTCCCTTATTCCAAGAAACTCGTGGCCGGAAACGCCTGGCGCCTCTACAACTTTCCTGAGCAGTTCAATGTCCACCATGGCTTTCGCCTCCTTTAGATTTCCATCTGAATGTGTTTAGTCAGCTTAATAAGGTTTACTTTTTTCTTCTGAAAGCCTCGCCCTTTAGGGCGGGGATACAGTAAACCACCCAACGAGCCATTAAGCGAGAAAGCAAACCATTTTAAAGCCTAAGAACAATACCATACTTTGAGATGAGGAGAACAGTAACCATAAAACTCCAGCCGAGCAAAGAACAAGAGAAAACACTCTTCGAATTAGCCGATACCGGAGCCAAAGTCTGGAATCGAGTACACTATCTAAGACGACAAGAATTCTTCAAAGAGCAAATCGTGGACTTTAATTCAACGGAAAAAACCGTTTATGAAGAATTCAAGCGAGAAATCGGCTCGGCAACCGTTCAACAAATAGCTAGAAAAAACGCTGAAAGCTGGCGTTCATTCTTCTCACTCCTTCAAAAAAAGCGGAATGGAGAACTACCAGAATGGCTCAAGCCCAAACCACCGAACTACTTGAAGGACGATAGGAAGAGAAAACTCTTAATCGTTCTCAGAAACGACCAATACGATATTGAATGCAATAAGTTAGTCCTCAAGGGTCTTGGAAAGTTTAAACGCCTTGAAATTCAATTCAGGGGGAGAATACACTTAAAAAGCAAGCAAGGAAGATTAGAAATAACTTATGACCCCCCGCTAAGCGGAAGTGGTATGCCCACATCTCATACACGGTGGAGGAGAAGTTAATCAACGACGAGTGGGTCAAAGTCCCACGACAACCCTTAGGAAACCTTTCAGCCGGAATAGACTTGGGGGTAAATAATTTAATGGCCGTCTATGTCGAGAATGGAGAAAGCTTTCTCGTCAATGGGAAACCATTGAAAGCCATAGACTTCTACTTTAGGAAGGTCATCGCTGAATACCAGTCAAAACTCAACAAATCTGGTTGTAAAAGGAGCAGGAAGCTTAGAAGAATGCACGAGAAGGCTAAACTCCAAGCGAGGCACTACATTAACACTGCTGTAAGACAGACCCTCGAAAGGCTGTATCAGTTGGGTGTTAGCAGAATCGTCGTTGGCTATCCTAAGGGCATTAGTAGGAATTCTGAAAAAGGCAAGAGGCAGAATTTCATTCTCTCCCACGTGTGGCGTTTCAACACGGTGATTCAGCGTCTCAAAGAAGTGACTGAGGAGTATGGTATTAGCGTTATTGTCGTTAATGAGGCTTTCACTTCGAAGACTTGTCCCGTCTGCGGGAAGCCTCACGAGGGAGCGAGGTTTGTTCGTGGGTTATTTAAGTGTCCCGCGACGGGGCTTGTCTTCAATGCGGATTTAGTTGGTGCCTTCAATATCTTGAAGAAGGCTGTGGAAACCATAACTCCGAGTCTGAGCGGGCTTTACGCTCAGAGGAGGGGTAATTGGGGGAAGACCGTCCCGGAGGGGTCGAAGACCCGCTTTTTAGTGGGTTTGAATGAGACCCCTCAAACCTCTCCGCCCTTAGCGAGGGGTTAGGCAAACCCCCGCCCCTCACGGCGGGAAGGAGGTCAGGAAAGAAAAGGGATTCAGCCGAGGATGACCTGCAGGTAGGCCTCCTCCTCAGGCTCCATGTGGTCTATCTCCCACACAACGGTTCCATCACTTATTGTGGCCTTGCCCTTCGTCGCCCTGACCTCTATCGCGTTGACACCCTTCTCGAACCTGAAGTTATCGACGCCCTTCAGCCGGGGCGCCTTTACCTTGACGAAGTAGTATCTATCGAGGGTTTCCTCCAGAATCGTTGGCCTGAAGAATGCCACATATGAGGTTCCAGCCAGGATTACACCAGCAATCAGAAGTATAGCCGCCAGCGGACCGTAACTCCTCGGAGGCTTTGAGGGAATGATGGTTGTGGTTGGTTGGGGCGTGGTCGTTGGGCTCGGGCTGGACGTTGTGGTCGGCGCGGAAGGCTTTTCCGGTTCGGCAACTTTGAGATTGGCGGACGTGCCCAGATACCTGCTGCTCGTGGCCCGAATCATGACCGTTCCATACCCGGTGATTTCAAGGTTAACTACCGCGGTCCCGGATGTGTCGGTTATCCTGTAATCCGTCCCCTTCGGCCCAACGGCCACAACAGTTACATTGGCCAGGGGGTCGCCTTTTGTGTTGGTGACTGTGACAACAATCCTGGTTTTATTCTGGAAGAGTGTCATCTGTAGGGAGTCCACATTGACAGTAGTGTGGGCTATTCTTCCGTCCAGATTCAGGGTTATCTGATAAGTTCCGGGGGTGGATACCGCGTAAATCACCCTGCCGCTTTCATCGGTCGTGAGCACCGTACCGTTGATGCTGACGGGGATTCCCTCCACACCCCTTCCGTCCTCTCCATAAACCTCTACGTTTATTGAACCGTCCCTGTAAAACGCCCGGTAGGTGAGGTTCCTCTGGTATACAATGAACGTCTTGGAAACCTCTTTGAAAACTCCGCTAAAGTTTGCCCACAGAGTCAGGGTGTATTCCCCGATTTCAGGCTTCTGGAGGAACACATCCTGTTCCCACGAGTCTCCGGGTTTAATGTATGTCACCAGGCTGACGTTCTTAACGATGTGTCCGTTGTGGTTCATATAATATCCGATCCTTCCGGTCAGCACGCCGTTCGCCCCGGTAACGGCCTTAAGTTTCAGCGAAACCTCATGACCGTATATGTACTTCTCCTCAGAGATGACGTACAGGGAATAGTCCACCACGAGTCTGACTTTAACATCGATTGGAGCTTCACTATACGTGTTTCCCATCCTCGCTACCAGTTTCAGGGTGTACCTCCCGGTGTCTGCGTTCAGTATTTTCACGGAGAGCGTGTCCTGGTAAGTTTGGTTCGGTTCTATAGGCTCTCTGATGACCTTGCTCTGGTAGAGGAATCCTTCGGCAGGCCCGGTGATGTAAACGCTGACGTTTTCGAGGGTCTGGTTTCCGAGGTTCTCCAGCCTGAACGGGATTATTATGGTGTCCCCGGGAACCCCGGAGAAGTCGTTGTTCAGCGGCACGATTACGAGAGGCGACTGGGCGCTTGTGGGGGGCAGAAACGGAAGCACCGCAGTGAGCAGGAGTATAATCATGATGCCCCTAAGTTTCACGTTTTATCACCCCTTCGAGGGATCTCTGTCGCCCGATGACTTCATCGAAGGTAAGGTAATTCTTTGTTTGAAGGCTCACCTTATAGTTCTTGCCCCCTTTCTCCAGGTTTGCTGGGTAGAAGAACCTCCAGCCGTTGTTGATGAACTTAACCGCCACCACGGGCCTTCCCCCGAACCGCTCGGCAAAGGATGTCAGCTTTCTGTAGTCCTCCTCGCTGAAGTAGAGCCGATCATCGTGGGTGCTTTTGACCTCTATGCAGAGGTAGAGTTTCCCGTTTCCGGCTATTATATCAACCTTCTTGCTTCCGGCAGAGCGGACGACTGCGAAGCCGGCTTTTTCGAGCATCTTTATGAGTTCTCTCTCCGCGCTCGCTCCCCTTCTGTACCTCATTGCACTCCCTCGAACCATCTTGCCCGGTTAGGTTTATAAGTTATGTCGAGGAGTAAACCTGGTGATGCTTATGGCGATTTACGAACTCGATGGAAAGAGGCCTAAAATTCATGAGACCGCCTTCGTCGATGAGAGTGCCTCCGTCATAGGAGACGTCGTCCTTGAGGAGAAGAGCAGCGTCTGGCCGAGCGCCGTTTTGAGGGGAGACATAGAGCAGATTTACATTGGCCCCTGCTCCAACGTTCAGGACAACGTCAGCATACACACCTCCCACGGCCAGCCGACGATAATCGGAAAGTACGTCACCATCGGCCACAACGCCGTCGTGCACGGTGCCGAGATAGGTGATTACACCATCATAGGCATGGGTGCCGTGGTGCTCGACGGTGCCAAGATAGGCAAGCACGTCGTTATAGGTGCCGGTGCCCTCGTTCCGCCCGGAAAGGAGATACCCGACTACAGCCTCGTCGTTGGCGTTCCCGGCAAGGTCGTCAGGCAGCTCAGCGAGGAAGAAATCGAGTGGACGAAGAAGAACGCCGAGATATACATGGAGCTGGCGGAGAAGCACCTCGGGTCAAGGAAGAGGATCGAGTGATGCCGGATGCTTTCCCGTCTTCTTTCTCACGTTCCCCACATTTTGTTCAGGCCCGTTTACGACGTCTATGAGGGGTACCTTCTTGATAGGGTCAAGGGAGGCCGCATACCCAACCATGTGGCCATAATAATGGACGGAAACAGGCGCTGGGCCAGAAAGCTCGAGAAGCCGCCTTGGTACGGCCATCTCTTCGGCTCCCAGAAGCTCGAGGAGATACTCGAGTGGTGCCGTGAGCTGGGTATAAGGACGCTCACAGTTTACGCCTTCTCCACCGAGAACTTCAAGAGAACGCCTGAGGAAGTGAACGCTCTCATGGGGCTCTTTGAAGAGAAGTTCAAGGAGCTCCTCACCGACGAGAGGGTGCACAAGTACGGCATCCGCGTTAACGTCCTGGGCAGGAAGGAGCTTCTCCCTGAGAACGTCAGGAAAGCCGCGGAGGAGGCAGAGAGGGCCACTAGAAAGTACTCCAACTACACGCTGAACATAGCCCTCGCCTACGGGGGGAGGAGTGAGATAGCCGATGCGGTTAAGGACATCGTGAGGGACGCCCTGGCGGGAAAGATAAAACCGGAGGACGTTGATGAGGAGCTCATAAAGGAGTACCTCTATTACCCGAACATGCCCGACCCCGACATCGTCATAAGGACCGGCGGAGAGGAGAGAATAAGCAACTTTCTCCTGTACCAAATTGCATACAGCGAACTGTTCTTCGTTGATGTGTATTTCCCAGAGTTTAGAAAGATTGACTTCCTCAGAATAATACGCGAGTATCAAAAGCGCCAGAGGCGCTTTGGGAGGTAGCTTTTCTCCATCGGAACCTTTTCCTCCCTGAACGACCCTTTTTAAAATTTTCCGCTAAAGCTTATTAACGTTGGCTTCGAGTTCCCCACGGTGGTGACTGATGCAGTACGGTGAACTGAGCCCAAGAATAAAGAGGGTCTACGCTCAGGTGAGATACCTGGATGATTATCACTGGGAAATATCCGGCGACAAGATAGTGGGGATCCACAAGAAGAGCAACGTCCGGGTCACAATAGACGTCGCGGACAACAAGGAGCACGCGGAGAAGCTGGCCAAGAGTGATGGGGCCGGAATACGGATAATAGCGGTTCCGGACAAGAACGTGTTCTACGTCCACAACGGGGCGTTCATCCTTACCTACCGCTACATAAAGGCGACCCTCGCCGATATCAACGACCACATCGTATGGAGCGGCTTCAAGGTCGTCGAGGATGGGGGGAACCTGATCCAGGAGGACCTCTATGAGTACCTCGGAGGCGCCCTCATCAACCACATCAAGAACAACATGCTCGCCGGCCAGGATTACGTCTTCTGGCAGTTCTACAGGTGTGAAGAGTGCGGAAAGTACGTCGATGTCGAGAGCCTCGAGAGGCACCTGAAGGGGCACGGCATCAAGCACCACGAGAAGAGCGAGGAGCGCTACGAGGTCTTTGAGATAAACTTCAGGGACGGCAAGGTCTACGACAAGTACGGTAAGGAAGTCCCTATGAAGGAATTCAGCGAGGATGCCAGGGACTTCCTGAGTGAGATCCTCGCAGGGGCCTCACAGGGTGGCCCAAATGAGTGATTTTAATATTTTTGATTTGTTTCAGGATAAATGCATTTCCGGTTCCACCGTCGCGGTTATATATGATGCGTACTCCTCGGCGTGGCAGGTCTCTCTTCTTTTTCTTAAGAAAGCCCTTGAAGAGGGCTATTTTGGGGTTATGTCAAATTACAGCGTCCCCCTCCGGGGACTGTTTCGACGGGGCCGCAGTGTTGGACTGGACTTCATGGAAGCGCTCCAAAACGGCAACCTTGCAGTGATAGATGTGTTTGGCTCCCGCTACGCAAGTACAGAAAACCTCCCAGGTGTGTTCTATCTCGACAAGGTTGAGCCCGAAACAATAAACCCCAAGATAGACCGTATCTACTGGGGCCCCCTTAGGATGAAGGTGAGCTCCGGGAAAATTATCCGGTTGGTATACACCCTCGACGGTGCGGCTATGATGCTCGGGGAGGAGAACACACTCAAGCTGCTCAACCAGACTGTGGCCACAAAGAGCGTTAGATTCCCCGATTCGATTCTTCTGCTCCCCGTGAACTCGGATATAGTTTCAAAGAGGTTCGTCGCGTGGACTTCTACCATCAGTGATTACGTCGTTCTGGCGAGGTCGTGGATCGAGAAGGATTACATTAAGGAGCTGCTGTACATAATAAAATCCCCCTGTGCGGATTTTGAGCCAGTCACGTACTCCCTGAGGGTGACGGGGGATAAGGAAAAGATATACCTGAAAAAAGTGCTGAAAGAGAACCTCAACCCCTGAACTTGGGCCTCCGGCTGAGGAGCAGCGGCAGGGGCCTCGGCCTGTACGGGAAGCCCTCGACCTGGCTCCTTATCTCCTTGATGAGGTCCTCGAGCTGCATCTCGACCTGCCTTCCGTCGCTCCTCCTCCTGACGGTTACGGTGCCCTGCTCCTTCTCGTTCCTGCCGACGACGATGACGTAGGGAATCCACTCCTTCTCGGCCTTCCTTATCTTCTTGTTGAGCCTGTCGCCGGTGTCATCGACATCAACGCGGATCCTGGCTCCCTCAAGCTTTCCGGCCACGTAGAGTGCGTAGTCCATGACCTCCTCACTGACCGGGACAACGCGGGCCTGTATCGGGCTGAGCCAGAGCGGGAAGGCCGGCTTGGTGCCCTTAGCCTGAAGCTTCGCCTGCTTCTCAAGGATGGCGTACATAACGCGCTCAATGGCGCCGCTGGGCGAGCAGTGGAGTATGAGCGGGTGCTCCTCCTTGCCTTCCTCGTTGTAGTAGGTTATGCCGAAGCGCTCGGCGTTCTCGACGTCGATCTGGACGGTGCTCAGAGCTGCAGCCTTGTCGAGGTTGTCCACGAAGTTGAACTCGAACTTGAGTATGAAGTAGAAGAACCTCTGCTTCCACATCTCGATGAGGACGGGCTTTCCGATGATCTTCGCGAGTTCGACTATGAAGTCCCTGTTCTCCTTCCAGAAGTCCTCAGTGAACCTTATGGCAACCTCGTAGTCGTCCGGGGTGAGACCAACTCCCCTGAGAACCTCCATGCTGAGCTTGTACTGCTTCTTGAACTCGTCCATAGCCTGCTTGAGGTCCCTCGCAACGGTGTGCATATCGGGCATCGTGAAGGCCCGGAGCCTCCTAAGGCCCGAAAGCTCACCGCTCTTCTCGCGCCTGAAGGAGTAGCGGGTGAGCTCGTACATCCTGAGCGGCAGGTTGCGGTAGCTTATCGTGGCGTCCTTCTTGATGAGGAACTGGCCGAAGCAGGCCGCAAAGCGGAGGAAGAACTTCTTGTCGCCGCTCTTGACGACGTACTGCCTCGCCGGGAAGCGGTTGAGGTACTTCTCGAGCGCAGGGTGCTCGAAGTCGTACATAATCGGGGTCTCGACCTCCATGGCGCCGTACTCTATGACCTTCTCGGTGACGTACTGCTCGAGGAGACCCTTGATGAGCCTTCCCTTCGGATAGTAGCGGAGGTTTCCGCCGTCGCTTCCCGGTTCGTAGTCCACAAGCTCGTGCTCCAGCATGAGCCTGACGTGCGGCGGCTCTCTGTCGGCTATCCTGTTCTTGCTTATCTCGTAGTTGGCGAACTTCCTGAGGTTCTCGTGGCCGGTGAAGTCGAACTTCTCGACCTCGACCAGCTCACCCTCCGGCGTGAGCACGTACCAGTAGCTCTTCAGCTCCTCCTCCTTTTCGAGGGCGATGTTGCGCTCCTCCCTGCTGACCGCCTCGCCGCTCGGGACTATCGTCCTGCTGAGCTCCGCCAGCGGGTGGCCCTTGCAGCTCAGCCTGAACGCCTTGTAGTAGCCGAAGGGCGCGCGCTTGACCTCGAAGCCCTCCTCCTTCAGGCGCTCCTCGATCTTCTGGAGCACTCTGAGGGCGACGTCGGGCTTCGCCAGCTCGCTGCTCAGGTGGGCGAAGGGATAAACGAATATCCTGTCAGCCTTTACCTGTGAAGCAACGTCCTTAATCTCGACAATGGCCTTCTCGACGATCTCATCGGGGTTGGTCTCGTCGACCTTCTCAACGCTCATGAAAACCGCCAGAACCTCGTCGAGCCTTCCCTTCTTCTGTTCTTCACTTATCGGCTCCGGGTTCTTAAGGGCCTTGTCTTTGACCTCATACTCGAGGTAGTCCGAGTGTATCAGAAGCATTCTCATCTTTAACCACCACCATAGCCTTAATGGGAATTGCATTTCTCTTTTTAAAGCCTCGCCCTTTGGGGCGAGTATGGGGAACTGGTAGACTCAGTGAACAGAAAAGCAAAACTATTTTTAAAGCTTAAACCTCATACCATCTCCTGAAATGAAGCGCTCAGTTACAGTAAAACTCCAGCCCTCAAAGGGGCAGGAAACAACTCTTTTTGAGTTAGCCAGCGTTGGGGCCAAAATTTGGAACCACGTAAACTACCTCAGGCGACAACAATACTTTCAAGGCAAAATCGTGGACTTTAACAAAACCGAGAAAACCGTTTACGAGAAGTATAAGCATGAAATCGGCTCGGCAACCGTTCAGCAAATCTGTCGGAAAAACGCAGAAGCATGGAGAAGCTTCTTTGCTCTGCTGAGGAAGAAGCGAAACGGTGAACTCCCCGAAAAACAGAATCCAAAACCACCAAAGTACCGCAAGAAGGGGGAGAAAAGAAGACCATTAATTGTTCTCCGCAACGACCAGTACCGGATTGAAGGGAATAAACTAATCCTCAAGGGCCTTGGAAAATTCGGAAAACTCGAAATCCAATTTAAAGGCAGGATTCACCTCAGAGGCAAAATAGGCAGGCTGGAAATAACTTATGATGATGTCAAGCGGAAGTGGTACGCTCACGTTAGCTTCTCCAAAGTCAAGGAGAGACTGGAAAAGAACGAATGGGTCAAACTTCCGAGGCAACCGAAGGGAAGCCTTTCAGCTGGGATAGACTTGGGAATTAACAACCTGATGGCAATCTATGTCGAGAATGGTGAGAGTTTTCTGGTCAGCGGGCGGCCGGTTAAGGCGATTGACTTCTACTTCCAAAAGCGGACTGCTGAATACCAGTCAAAACTCAACAAGTCGGGAGGGACGAGGAGTAGAATGCTCAAAAAACTCCACCCAACCGCCAAACTTCAAGCGAGGCACTACATTAACGCTGTCGTGAGGGGAACGGTGAGAAAACTCTACGAGCTTGGAGTTTCGAGGATCGTTGTCGGTTATCCTAAAGGTATTGCCCAGAATCTAAAAGGTGAGGAGAGGTCAGGGAAGCGAAGTAAGAAGCAGAACTTCCTTCTCTCGAAAGTCTGGAGGTACAATTACGTTATCAAACGCCTGACTGAAGTTGCTGAAGAATATGGTATCCAGGTTGAGCTTGTTGATGAGGCTTACACCTCGAAAATCTGCCCCGTTTGCGGGAGGCCTCACGAGGGGGCTCGCTTTGTTCGAGGATTATTTAAGTGTCCCGAGACGGGGTTCGTTTTTAACGCTGATTTAGTTGGGGCTTTCAATATTTTGAAAAAGAGGGTTGAAACCATAACCCCAAACTTGGGCGGTTTATACGCCCATGGGAGGGGTAACTGGCCGAAGGCCCGGCCAGGGGGGTTCGAAAGAACTGCTTTAACGGGTTCCCTGATGAAAACCCCTCAAACCTTTCCGCCTGTGGGGTAGGGGTTGTATGCCCCACAGCGGGGAGGGGGCCAGTAAAACTTTTCCCCTCGCCCTTATAAATCCTCCCGCATGGCAAAGGCTTAAAAATCCGGACCGCAACTTTCATGGAGGTGGGAGAATGGACGAAAAGAATGGCGCAAAAAGCGGTGATATCGTTCTTCCCGGTGACTACCTCGGCGTCATCGAGGAGTACTTCCCAGGGGAAGGTGTTAAAGAAGAGAACGGTGAGCTCTACGCCGTGAGAGCGGGGAAGGTTGTAATCGACCAGGACAAGATGGAAATCAGCGTTGAACCCGTCACCGACACCCCGCCCCTGCCGCAGGTGGGTGACGTGGTCATAGCGAACGTCATAGAGGTCAAGCCGCAGGCGGCGATAGTCCAGCTCATTAAAATCGAAGGAAGAGAGGATGACAGAGAGATAGCCACCTCGAAGCTCGCCGGAATCCATATATCCCAGGTCCGGGACGGTTACGTTGAGGGCATGTCCACGGAGTTCAAGGTCGGCGACGTTGTGAGGGCCAGGGTCGTGGCCACGGAGAAGAGTCCCATACAGCTCTCCACCAAAGGGCCGGACCTCGGTGTGGTCTATGCCCTCTGCTCCCGCTGCAGGACTCCCCTGGTGAGGCGCGGCGACAGGCTTATCTGTCCGCGCTGCGGAAGCGTTGAGACGAGGAAGCTCTCCACCCTTTACAGGAAGATGAGGGTGTGAGCATGGCGAGGGCTAAGAAGGTAATAACCATCCACGTCCGCGACGACAGGGAGAAAGAGGAGTTCATGCGGGAGCTTCAGCGCCTCCGCCTTCCGGCGTTCATATACGTCCACGGCAAGCTGAACGACCTGAAGATAAACGTCCAGGGGACGAAGGAGGACATCCGCGAGGCCATCCGCAGGATACGGGAAATACACAACCGCGTCAGGGCCAAGCTCTACCCCGACAGGCGCGGCCTCTACAGGTACACCATAGACGACCTCTTCAGAGAGGCGGGGGCCAGCGTTTCAACCCCTATCCTCGTAAAGACCCTCGAGCTCCTCGGCGAAACCGTTGAAGTGCGGGAGGGGGAGCTGGTAACGTCCATGCCATGGGAGGAGCTGGTCTCCCTGACGGGAACCCTTGGCGGATACCTGTCCGACATCTCCCTCCAAACAACGCGGCAGATAAGGGAGGTCGTCCTGCCCGCCGCCGTTGCCTACGACCTCGGACCGGAGGACGTCATCGACCTCCTGGTGGAACTCGGTCTCGCCGAGTGGAAGGAAGATAAGTTTAAATACGAACTGGTGAAGAACAAGGAGCAGGCGCTGGAGATGCTGATTAACCACTTGAAGGGTGAGGAAAATGAAGATTGAGGTCATCAAGCGTGAGGAAAACGTCCTTGAGTTCTACCTTGAGGGGGAGGATCACACCTTCGCCAACCTGCTCAACGAGGTGCTCCACGAGAACAAGCACGTGACCTTCGCGGGCTACACCATCGAGCACCCGGTTCTCATGGCGAGGAAGCCCAAGTTCCGCATCGTTACCGACGGCAAGGTTACCCCCGAGAAGGTCCTTGAGGAGGCCGCACAGAAGGTGTTCGACAGGGCCAGGGCGGTTCTGGATGCCTGGAAGGCCGCTATAAGCGAGTGACCTTCCTTTTCTCCTTTGATGTGTTCCACGCGGCGATTTTCGAAACCCTTAAATTTGGAACTCTTCTAACTTCCAGTTGAAATGGATACATTTCGAGGGATGGAATCTTGAGGCACCCTGAACGAGCTCTTGCCCTCATCGTACTGGCCGGTCTCACAGTCCGGCTTGCCCTTGCGCCCTATTCGGCGGGAAGCGACCTTGCCCAGTTCTACGGCTTTGCCGGGACTATGCTCGAAAAGAAGGCCTGCTTCTACGCCTACGCCGATTGGATTGGCTACTCCGGCAAGGGCTGGCCGTACCCATGGCCCTACGTTTACGGGCCCGTCCTGGCGTGTCTCCTTGCAGTGATCAGGTTGATGGTGGGCGGTTCGGTCGAGTTCTTCTGGAGCGGCGGCGTTTACCACGTCTACGTGGACCCCACCTGGGCATTCTCCGTTAAGCTGGTATTCATAGCCGCCGATACGGCAGTCGCTCTTCTCATATACGCCCTCCTCCGGGGGAGGGGAACGTGGGAGAGCGTCGTTGGAAGCGCCCTCTACTATCTAAACCCCATGGTGATCCACGTCTCTGCGGTTTACGGCATGTTCGATGCCATTCCCCTGGCCGTTTTCCTCCTCGGACTTCATCTGCGGAACAGGAAAAACATCTCGCCCGCTTTCCAGGGCCTTTCCCTGGCGATTAAACACACCCTCCTGTTCCCCGCCGTCGTTTCTCTGTGGGAATACCTTCTGGAAGGGGTGAGGGGCCTCAAAAAAACCACACTTCTCTTTGCGGGGGCCGCCGTGCCGTTTCTTCCCATGCTGCTCCTCTGCCCGTCGAGCCTGCGCACGCTTCCCGAGCTGATGCAGGGGATTGAAGTCGGGTATCCCCTTCCGTTATCGTACAGCATGAACGGCTTCGTCAGCCTGCTCACGTACTTTCACGAGGCTCACGGGGTTGAGACGCTGATTTTTATCGAGCACTGGTACGTCCCGGCCGTTCTCCTTCTCTTCCTCATCCTTGTGAGGCATTCCTTTGAAAGAAACCTGGTGGTTTCCGCCTCGCTTGCCTACGCCGCCTTTACCGCGTCCTACTGGCGCGTTAATCCCCAGTACCTCCTCCCCCTGGTCGCGTTTTTGACCCTCGTCGCCTTCAACACACGGGGGAAGGTCAGGCCAATCTCACTCTTCACGGCCTTTTACATCGGGATATGGCCGATCCTCCAGCCGAGCGAGTTCTGGTTTCACGTCCACCTGCGGAACCCCAACTGGACCGTTGTCAGGTTTGTGGGCCACTTCACGATTGGGGTTTGGGGCGATGTCCCCTACGTCGCCTATTCTCTGGTTTTGAGTATCCTGCTGTATGCCCTCCTCCTGGGGAGCACCCTGCCGTACCTCAAAAACCTTAAAGCCTGGTTCTCGGAGAGGGTTTGGGTGAGAGCTTGAGGTACGAGAGAAACTTCACGGACAAGGGACTTTCAAAGTTCGGGGACTCCCTGGTAAACTTCGTCTTCTCGCTCGCTTTAAGCGAGTATCTGGACAGACCCACCGGTGAGAGGGTTCCGAACGCGTCGCTCACGATAGCCCTTGAGCTGGCGGGACTTAGGCACGTGGTTCCGCCGAGGACCGACAAGCACGGAAAGGGCGACATAGCGGAGGCCATCTTCGCCTACGCGTGGCTTGAGGGGAAGATAACGGTGGAGGAAGCCGTCGAGATTTTGAGGGAGAACTTCACCGAGGACGTTACGCACTTCTCAAGAAGAAAGGAAGCGATAGGGAGGGCCTTCGCGGAGGTTTTTAAGGTAATAGGGGAGAGGTTGAGGTTATGATGGAACACCCGACCGATAATTTAACCCGTTAATGACTACTAAAAAGAGGGTAAAAAACCAGAGGATTTCAAGCACCAGTACACCCCAGTCTCCACGGTTCATACGTTCAACTCCCAATAATATCATTGTTAGGCGTTTCTCGATCCTCAAGCAATGTGTGGTAGTGTAATATCCATGCCGGTTCTTTACCTCCTTTAACCGTTACTGTATCAAGTATTCCGATTATCCAGGATTTAGCATCGTTGTGTTTTCTCTTCAAGTTCCCATTCATAAATCGTCCCTCCTATTGCGATAAAAGTCAGGAGATATGTGATATGTAGTGGGGCAGGAACTCCTATATAGACGAGTGTTCCAGTTGCAACAAAAATCGCAGGCAAAAGTATACCACTGTGGGTTCTTAAGGTATTTACAGCATTTTTGATTCTCTCCTCTGCCCTGCCGAGGATTATAAGGATGAAAACCCAAATGACGACACTAATCAAAAACTGCGTCCCTGTGCTTGAAAGCGCAGCTCCTGTAAAGATGCCGGTGATTCCAATCATCAGAAACAGGACGTACCAGATCCGCTCCTCCAGCGGTACCCTCTGTTTATTGAGAATTTCCCGAACGAAATAGTAATAGTAAGCACACCAAAACACTCCTGGGAGCAGATACGGTAGTGCTACTTTCATACTGCCCAATTGAATCCCATAATAAAGGATGTATAAAGAAAAAAGGTGGCAAAAGCTCTAAGGGCTTTGAGGACCCACATTTTCTCTTACCCCCCACAATATTGTTCCCATCAGGTGAGCTGATATCCATCAACCCCAACTATGCCCTTCCCTCATGCCGTACTCTTTGGATAGAGCTTCCCCAACGGCTCCTGTCTTCTCGTTGACAGTAGCGTCCATGGCCGGGATTGTAGATGTAGGCACTTTACGCATTTTAACTACCCCCTAATTCATTTTCTAGCACCTTAGTCATCCTGCTGGCATAGTGAATCATCACGAACACAGCAAATCCAAAGAAGAATCCCATGCTGAGCACGAGATAGTCTACTTTGTAGACTTGATTTACGTCCGCATACACTGTTCCTTGGTACACGCTGACGCTTATATCCATCTTCGCCACTCCTTTCCCTACTATTTTGTTGGCTCCGTTAATCATGCCTTCTATCGTGTAGTCAATGTACAGCGTCGCCGTTGTTCCATCAGCTCTGAGGAGCATTTGCCTACTCAATATCCTCCTGCGTTTGGATATGTTGTAGTACTTTGATAGTTAAATGGGTCCAAAGATATGCAAGTAGTATTACAATAAGCACTTTGAGGGCTACTGGCCATTGCCGTTTCCACAAGATTAGGGACGTGATAATGCTGAAAGCTCCAAATGAAGCGATCCAGTCATGTATGGATACCTCCCATTTTTCTGGGACATCTATGATTGAGTATAGCAGAGCCATTAAGAATACAAACCATCCATAGGCTACTCCTAGTTTTATTGTCTCTTCAATATACCCAAACAGTGTGAATTTTGATAGTGGAACTAGTAAAAGTCCTGTGGTCAAGATGTTTAAAAATAAAAATTTTGGAAAGGAGAGGCTATCTATAATTTCGGTTATCTTCCTACTTATCCTCCGAACTTGGATCGTCATAGTATCAACCTCAGGTATTACTTATAATCTCGAGTACAATATTTTTGGGTATGTTTGGGATACCATTTACAAATTTGTCTAGGAAAGTCAACACACCCGTTAACTTCCCTGCAGTCTTCATTATTTTTGCAATCTTAGTCGCCTTTGTTATCTTGACAAAACTGATAAAAATAGTTGCTGTGTCGTACCCGTAATCTGCCCATGCTGTCCTTGTGTCCACATTAATTCCTATTGTAATCTCTGTCACTCCTTTTCCTACTATTTTGTTGGCTCCGTTAATTATGCCCTCTATCATGTAGCCAATGTACAGCGTTGCCATTGTTCCATCAACTCTGAGGAGCATTTGTCGGTCTGTTGTGGTGGCTTTGCTCTGTATTTGTACTGGGATGGCCTCTCCTGGATTGACATTCTCGTTCACCGAGACCGCTATATGGTCAGGGATCGTTTTTTCTAAATCCGGTGGGCTAACTGAGATATCGGCACTTAGCTCCTTGACATATACTTGCGTGTCTCCAGCATTTCTGAATTTAAGGGTGCACTCTATTGGTGAGACATAGCTTCCTTGAGTATAGTAATTGCTGGCTTCGAAGTTAAAGTTCAGATTACTGCATGAAATTTCGGTGAGTTCTAAGGAATATTCCGAGGGTAGAACTCTAACGCTAACGCTGTCAGTTTTGGTTTTAATGTAGTCTAAGAGACCATTGGTGTTCTTGATTTTTAATTTAATATTGTGGTTTCCCACGCTCACAGGCCAATCAAACTCCTCTATAACCTTAGTCTCATCAACTAGTAAGTAATTCCCGTTAGTATTCGTGTCAAATGTGTGTATTTCCTTCCCATCTAAGTACACACTTCCTTCGAGGTACAGCAAGTTTATTTTGCCCCCACCGACATCTGGGAGAGCATTACAGTATGATGCCATTATCTTTACATGCACTTTTCCCTCCCCCACCATCTTAGTTGGACTAACTTCCAGCCATGCAGTCCAATATTCCCCATTGGAACATGGGGCACTTGGATCGCTCTCATCGGAATTAACCTCAATGCTCCCGCTCCTCGAATCCTCCAGTTTTCCTCCTTCCCACACTTCCACCCGCCAGTTATGATTCCCGGCAGTTGCGGTCCACGTTAGGGTTGTGGTGCTCTCGTCGTTGCCCCCAATTGAGACGGTTCTGCTGGACTCCTTGACCCCATCAATAAACAGCTTCACATTCAGGGATCTGGACCTGGAGGAGGGGTTTCTGATACTCACGTCGAATCTCACTCTGTCCCCATCATCCGGATTCCGGGGTGATACATCAACGTCCGATATGACCAGGGTCCCCGTGGTTACTATGACCTTATCGCTTGCGCTCTTCGTGTGTCCGTTCCACGAAATGGTCGCCCGTGCCAGATATGTGCCAGAATCTGGATATGCCACGGTTTTGGTGAGTATCGTCTTCTCGCCATTTGCAGGGATCGTGACGGTACCTGAATAGTTTTTGGGGTCAAATTGGGGGAGAGATACTGTTACCCTGTACTTGACACCGTCCACCGGCAGACTATTGCCGTTTTTAACCTTCACCGTATACGTGACGCTCTCCCCCTCAACAATGTTGTGCCTTGATGCAGTAACGATGACATCGACCTTGCTCCAGTCAAGTGAGAACCCGAGATCGATGGTTTCTGAGTAGCTCCTTGTTATAGTTCTGTCCTGACATTCCCTGGAGAGGGTCTGGCCGTCTTTAAATGATGTTGGTGGGCTGCTGCATACTGGCCGATAGGTGATTTTTACGTTCCCGGTTATCCGTATACTGCTTCCGGATACCCTGGCTGAGAACTTCCCGCTCCTCCATGTTTCCTCCTCGTCCGGGCCCAGGTAACTTATGGTTCCTGTGTCAGTTCCCCCGGAGGTTTTGTCTGAAACATTGACCCGGATTTTGCTTACCGAGTTATACTTGGCTACCATCGAAATTTCGACGTGGTACTTTATCTCACTCGCATCGTTCCTGTCCACCACGACATGGATCCCGTTTATTGAGAGAACTCCGGGGGTATTTTCCATATCCAGCGCTTCTTTGATCAGCCATTCGGGCAGGTTCAGGGGTTCTTGGAAGTCATTAGATGTATTCCCCACCGGGACAGTCTCTTCGATGTCCGCACCGTTCATGGGTCTGGGCTGACCGGGTTTAATATTGTCATAACACGATACCCTTTTGATCTCGCTAGTGCTGTATATCATGTAGACCCCAAGGGACTGTTTTAACTCCGCCATTTTTTGATTTATGATTTTGTCAATCTCGGGATTGTTGTTGCCCCTTTTCTTTGCCTCCAACAGGGCCATGATGTTGCTTGACAGTTCATATGCTTCGAGGGCAGATGGCCAGTAATATACTGTGCGGTTTATTGTTATCCAGGTCTCCGGACACCAGACTTCTGGAGTTGATTTTACGTCAGCGTCACCACTCCTACCGATGTCTTTTATGAGAAAATCACTATAGACCTTGACTATTTTTGTTCTTTCGATTGTGAATACAAGACCTCCGTTGGGGGCTCTCTTCTCAACCTTTGTTACCTCAGTTTCTTTGGATGGTGGGTGGAGGTATTTTGAGATCGATCCGTTGAGAGTTATGTTCCGAGGCGGTCTTGGTATTGGATGGGGAGGCATGAATTTTGTATATTCGTACTCCTTCTCCTTTGGTTTTATCCTGTCAAGAATCAGTGCGTTTATTAGCTTATTTAGTCCGCGGACGTTGCTGTAAAAAGTTTCTATGTCCATCGAATCTCCCGAGTAATTGTAGTAGCTTGCATATGTTTCGATCCACGATCTTTTCAGAATTGGGTTGACCTGAAGGGACAAGCCTGCCGTTGAAGGGGCCTCTTCGATATTTTTCCAATAACCTGTTTTCAAGGCCCATGCTCCGTACTCGTTGTATTTGAATGCCACGTCAATGAATGCCATAGAGAAATCCTCGAGGAAAGCCGTCATATTGAAGTCTTCGTTAATTTCGTCAGCGTTCTTAACAATGTACTCTTCCAATGCTTGAATCTGCTCATCAGTCCAGCCTTGGGCTTTCAAAGCCTCTACCGTCTCTTGGGGGAGACCGTTCTGGCTAATGTTCTGAGCCATTTCCCTCAGCTCTTCCGCAGTGTAGAACGTCTTCACGCCGGAAGTCTTCAGTTCCTCCAGAGCCTGCCAGATTAATGCTGAAATGTTGGCGGCATTCTCGGCACCGAGGCGAGAGTTTTGGATTAACTCATTGACAAGAGTCGTGTTTCCAGTGGCGTTGAGACGAACCACAAGTTCGGATTCCCTGTTGAGAATCTCCCAGAATTTCTCGTACGGGTCGTTCTGGGCGTCAACGCTAGTGGCGTAGGCTGTACTCCCTGCCGCTGCTACTATCGACCCAAGCAGGAGGATTATCAAGAACACTCCTACCGCCTTTCTCATTGAAATTTCACCATGGCACTAATCAAAGTTAGAAATTAAAAGATTTTTCTATCCATCTTTCGCACACCACCAAAAATAGTACGCAAAAAATGGAAAATCACAAACTCGTCAGCAGCTCTATCAACCCCTGCTTCGTCGGGACCTTCATGAACTTCTCGGGATCCTTGACCTTGAGGAGCAGGGGGACGTCGCCAAACAGCTTGAGAACCTTTCCGAATGGTATGCTTCCCTCGCCGGGGAGCAGGTGGAGGTCGCCGACACCGTAGGCGAGGGCATCCTCGGGCTCAACCTGCGGGAAGAGCTTTCCGAAGTTGTCGTGTATCATGAGGATTACGGTCTTGTCGGTCCCCAGCTTTACGTCCTCAAGCAGCTTGTCCGCGTCACCCTGGGCGCTGAGGAAGGCGTGGGCGACGTCGAGGGCGAAGCCGACGTTTTTCCTGTCCACGTTCTCGACGACGTAGAGCGTGTCCTTGACGCTGAACGTGTTCTCGAGGGCTATCTTTATCCCGAACGGGCCCACCATGTCCGCAAGCTGCTGGAGGGCCTCTATTTCGAGGTCGAGCCTCCCAGTCCTCCCGCTCTGCATGACGATGACCTTGGCGCCCAGCTTTATCGCGACGTCGGCGACTGCCCTTGCAACGCGGAAGTGGCGGGTGTAGTAGATGTGATCGCGGAGGTTGACGGAGGTGGGCATCCTGACGATGTAGTCGATTCCGACGCCCCTCAGGGTCGTTTCAATGTTTCTGAGCTTTTTCTCAACAACGACGCCGTTCTTTATGAGGCCGAGCGTGTGGGGGAATATTGAGACGAAGTCGTAGTTCTTTATCTTGACATCCGCGAGCACCGACGCGAGGGTCTTGTCCTTCGTGACAAAATGCGGATAGACCGTAATTCCTATCTCCATGCTACCACCTACAAGAGAGTGTACCGCTGGATATAAAAGCTTACCGAGGACAGGGTTTAAAAGTTCCGGGCGGAACATCTTTCGGGTGAGTGGATGAGGGAAGACATCTGGAAGTACATATCCGCGGTTCTTATACTCCTGCTCGCCGCCTCAAGCGTGGCGGTGGTGCTGCTCTACATGCAGAACTCTGAGCTGAAATCTTACACCCCTTCGAACGTCTCCCCGATAGTTGTGGAGACCTCACTGAACGCGACGTGCAACGAAACGGCGTACAAGCTCCAGATAGAGGAACTCCAGAGGCAGCTGGACTTCATGCGGGCCCAGCTCAGGGAGCGGAACCTGCCCGAAGACAACACGACGATAGCCGTCGTCCCGATATTCGGTCTGATTGACGAGTACACCGCCCTAAGAATCGTGCCCCTTCTGAGGGAAATTGCCAGGAACGACTCAATCAACGGCGTTGTTCTCTGGATAGAGAGTCCGGGTGGATACGTGGGGCCGGTGAGGGATATCTACGCCACGGTTCGGAAGCTCAACCTTATTAAGCCCGTGGTCGCCTACACCGGAGGCATGGCGGCATCGGGTGGGTACTACATCGCCGCAGGCGCCGAGAAGATAATAGCGGACCCCCTCGCAGAGGTGGGCAGTATCGGCGTCATCTACGTCCACTACAATCTCCAGAAGAACTACGAGATGAACGGCATCAAGGTCGATGTCTTCAAGACCGGCCCCTACAAGGACACCGGCGCGGAGTGGCGCGACCTGAGCGAGGAGGAGCGTGAGAGGATAGCGGAGAGCATTGACACCTATTTCCAGGCATTCCTCCAGGCGGTGAGCAGCGGGAGAAACATGCCACTCAACGAGACCAGGAAGTATGCAACCGGTCAGACCTGGTTCGCCATGAACGTGACCGGCTCCCTTGTGGATGAAACCGGGGACATCGACCGTGCCCTGAGAATCCTTTCGGAGGAGCTCAACGTCACCAACCCGCGCGTCGTCATATACAGTGGGGACTCTCCTTCGGATTTTGGTATCTTCGGGAGCACGGCCCTCCTGCTTGATCCGCGCTACGTGAGCGCTTACCTGAAGACCGGCTGAGGTGGCTGAAATGCTCTGTGAGGAGAAGCTCGAGGTATTTGAAAATGGATTCCGGGATGAGAAGTTCAACCTCGAGGTGGAGTTCTACGGAAAGGACGCCAGAAAGCTTCTCCTTGCAGTGATAAGGGAGCTTTACCTCCCCGATTATGGGGAGGACTACGTCTATCCCTTTGAGTGCGCCAAGGAGTTCTGGGACATCCACATGGATCCTTCCGAGATAGTCACCGAGGAGTTCCGGCCGAGTCCCATCAAGTTCCTCAACCGCAGCGTTCTCAATCGCCTCGAAAAGGCCCTCGAGGAGATCGATGCGCCCCAGGAGGTTAAGGGTGCCATAGACTTCGAAAAGGCCGAGGTTCACAAGCTCAAGAAAGGTTTATTAGCCATGGGGAAGAACTTTATACTCGGCGAGGGGGCGTACCTCATAGTCTTCAACAAACCCGGTGCGAGGGAGCTCATACTGAAATACCTGGGGATGCTGGATGGAGCTTGAAGCCGCAGTCTGGATCGCGATATCACTCGTCGTCCTCTACCTCGTCTGGGAGACAGTTAGCCCTATCCTTTCTCCCCTTATACTCGCGATAACCCTGGCTTACATCCTCTATCCGTTCCATGAGCGCCTCTCCCGGAAAACCGGAAAGCGTGTTTCGGCCTTCACTATGACCGGTATCCTCACGATCCTGACGTTTCTCTTCATGATCGGCTTTGCCCTCTGGATAAACGACGTCAAGCAGTCTCTGGCGTACTATATCGATGCTTTTTTCCGGTGGCTGCTTGGCTTCCACCTTCCCCCCGCAATCTACGAGCTCATCCAGCGCCTCGCGGAGGATATTCCCAAGCGCTTTGAGGAGTACGTTCTAGGCTACACCTACTCCCTTCCCAAGCTCTCTCTTCAGGCTATCGTGATGGTCTTCGCGTTTTATGGAATCCTCGTGAACACTGAGACAATACTGGAGGAAGTTCATGCCCTCCTTCCACAGGACAACAGGGAGCTGGCCCTTAAACTCCTGAACAGCGCTGGAAGGACCCTCCACAGCCTCCTTCGCGGATGGCTCGCTCTGAGCATACTCAAGGGCGCGGCTATAGCGGCAGGCTTCTATCTTTTCGCTATAGCCGACGCCGGCGGTGCGATAGCGGCCGGCATCTTCACGATACTCTTTGAGCTTCTCCCCGTCCTCGGGGGATGGATAGTCTGGCTGGCCGGGGCGGCCTATCTGTTCGGCACCGGAGAGACTGCCGCGGCGGTCGTCTTTGCCCTCTACGGGGCGGTTTTCGTCTCCCCGATGCCGGACTACATCCTCAGGTCTCGCCTGGGCGAGAGGGAAACCGGGGTAAACGCGCTGATAAGCCTCGTTGGAATCTTCGGGGGTTACATAGCCTTCGGCTTCGTTGGCCTGATAATCGGCCCCGTTGCCCTGTCCCTCCTCGGAACCCTGGTTGAGGAATGGAAGAAGACGAAAGAAGCGGCTTCTACATCCGGAACTTCCTCATGAACGCTGCCGTCCGAACGGCATCGAGTGTTTCCCTGACGTCGTGTGTCCGGATTACGTTCGCTCCGTTGAAGACGGCCACTGCCGTGGCGGCAAGACTCCCCGGGAGCCTCTCCGAGGGGTCTTTTCTGTCAGTTATTGCCCCGATGAACGACTTTCTGGAGACCCCTATAAGGATGGGCCGCCCGAAGATTTTGAGCATGTTGAGGTTCGCCAGAACCTTTGAGTCCCACTCGTACCAGGGGGGCCACTCCGGGCGGAGAAAGCCTATGGCCGGATCCACCGCCACGTCCTCTATACCGTGTCTCTGGGCTACAACGAGGCTCTCTCTGAGAAGGTCTATCACGGTGTGAATCGGGTCGCTGAGGTTCCTCACCTTCCCATGGGCGCAGACTATCACAGGGGCACCGTGCTCACCGGCCACTTCCGCCATCCTCGGGTCGCCCTTCAGACCGGTGACGTCGTTTATCACATCCGCCCCCGCCTTCAGGGCCTCCTCCGCGACCCTGGCACTCGTTGTGTCTATGCTTATTGGCACGTCCACGTGGTCGCGAATGGCCTTAACCGCCCATACTGCCCGCCTTACCTCCTCCTCAACGGGAATCTGGGTCTCGAGGTAGGGGGCGGTCGATTTGGCACCGATGTCGATGAATGTTGCTCCATCCTCAACCATCCTCACCGCGGTCTCGATGAGCCTGTCCTCATCGTCCCTGACGCTCCCCTTGTAGAAGCTCTCAGGCGAAACGTTGATGACGCCCATTATCCTGGGCTCACTCAGATCAATCCCCGCGAACTTCATGGTTCACACCCAGCTCGAGCTTGATGGCCATGAATAAAAAGGTTAGCGTGGCTATTAGGACGGGCAGAAACGGGTCGACATTCGGGTCGTTGGAATACACAGCGACCGCGAGGAGGCCGTTGACCGCGCTGAAGCCGGCCAGGACCGCCTCGTCGGTTACCTTCGCCTTGAGCCTGCCGAGGACGTGGAAGAGATACAGCTCGGCCACGAGGGGCGCTATGGTTATTATCCCTATCAGTCCTGTGAATATCGTGAGGATGTACAGGGCAATCCCAAGTGCGTCATCACCTTCCCCCATATTATCACCATTGAGTGTAATATTGGAAATGCTTAAAAGTTTTGCCAACAGGTGAACTGTCCCGTCCTTTCGGGCGGGGCTTTCTGCTTCATCGGGAAGACTTGCCTCGTGATGACCGCCCGATAGGGCACGAGCGGGCTTCATTCTCTCCTCTCAGAAGGGAACTTCCCGCCCGAAGGGTTAAAAATCGATACCCCCAACTTTCCCCGGTGACGTTCATGCTAATCCGTACTCCAAGGAGGCTTCATCTGGGTCTCATCGATCCATCGGCTACCTTTGGAAGGCGCTTTGGGAGCCTCGGCGTTGCCCTTGGGGGTGGCTACGAGGTCAGAATCGTCGAGGGCGAGGCCATGGAAGTGATTGCAGATGGAGAAGACAGGAAAACCATCGAGTTCGCCATAAAGAGGATGAACTCCGCCTACGAAACGGGGGTTAACTACGTCGTTGAGGTTAGACAGGCCATCCCCCGGCACGTTGGCCTCGGTTCCACCACTCAACTCAGTCTGGCCGTTGCGACAGGGATAGCCCGGCTTAACAACCTGAACGTCTCGGTTGAGGAGCTGGCGAGGGTTCTCGGAAGGGGGAGGAACGGCGGCGCCGGCATCTACTCCTTCGCCTACGGCGGGTTCATCATAGACGGCGGCGTTAGGAACGGCATCCCCCCTCTGATATTCCGCGAGGACTTTCCACCCGAGTGGGGCTTCCTCCTAGTGATTCCGGAACTCAAGCCCGGCCTCGACGAGGAGGAAGAAAAGCCCGTGATGGCGGGAGTCGTTGGAAGGGCAGACGTCGCCATGGAGATAAGCCACAGAATACTGCTCGGCCTCCTACCCGCTCTGAAGGAGGGTGACGTGAAGACCTTCGGTGAACACCTCTCCGCGATACAGAGGCTCGTTGGAAAGCACTTCGAGCCGTATCAGGGAGGGGAGTTCAGGGAGGACGTTAAGCTGATACTCGACTTTCTCGCCGAAAAAACCTACGGCCATGGCCAAAGCTCATGGGGCCCGACTGTTTATGGGCTGATAATGAGGGACGAGTTCCCAAGGCTCAGCGCCGAGGCCCACGACTACCTGAGGGAGCACGGGATAAGGGCGAAGGTCGAGCTCGGCGTCCCGAACAACACCGGGGCGGAGGTAATCGAGGAGAGCGCGTTCCTTGAGAGGCTGATAAAATCCGTGGGTGGTTAGCTTGACGCTCGACAAGTTCATCAAGGTAAAGTACCGTGCGGATGAGGAAAAGGTGGGAGTTCTCCGGGAGATTCTAAGCGAGCTCGGCATCGACTGCGCCAGAACCATCGAGGAGAGGGTGGACCTTCAGTTCGACGCCCTCAAAAACCTCCACGAAAATCTGAAAAATAATGAACTCTTCATCAAGCTGGTCATGGCGAACTCCCTCGTGAGCTACCAGCTGACGGCGAAGGGCGAGCGGTGGTGGTGGGAGTTCTCTAAGCACTTTTCGGAAAATCCGCCGGGAAGGAGCATATCGGAAGCATACTCCCGATTTCTGCCGAACTCCAGGACCAACCGGCGACTTGTTACGGGGAAGGTCAAAAGACTGGAGAGGATCGAGCCGTTTTTCGATTCCCTGTCGCTGGGTGACCTGAGGGACTACTACTTCAATGGCATGGAACGCCTGCGCGACGAGCTTGCGAAGGCCCTTGGCTCAAAGAAAAGCGCCAAGACGATAGTCTTCGCGGTTAAGATGTTCGGCTACGCTGGTAGGATAGCCTTTGGCGAGTTCGTGCCGTATCCAATGGCCATCGAGATACCCGACGACGTGAGGATAAACGCCTACACGAAGAGATTCACGAACGAGCCGCCGGTGAGCTTCTGGGGTAGAATTGCGGAGGAAACGGGAATTCCGCCGCTCCACATAGATTCGATACTCTGGCCCGTTCTGGGAGGAAATGACGAAGTTCTCAGGCGGCTGAGGGAGCACTGCACGAAGTGGGAGGACGTCTTGCGGCTGACTGCCCTTTGAATTTTTGACATTTTTCTTCTCCAAGCCTCGCCTTTTAGGGCGGGGACAAACGCCACCCAACGAGCTATCTGGCAGGAAAGCGTTGCTATTTTAAACTTCAAAACCCATACCATACTTTGAGATGAAGCGCTCGGTAACGGTCAAACTCCAGCCCTCAAAAGAGCAGGAAAAAACCCTCTTCCAGTTAGCTCACGCTTCGGCAGTAATCTGGAACAAGCTGAACTACCAGCGTTTAAAACAATTCAAAGAATTCGGCAGGATTGATTTTAGCGGGACGGAAAAGGAAGCTTACCACGAGTTCAAAAACTGGATTGGCGGCTCGACAGTCCAGCAATTGGCCAGAAAGAACGCGGAAAGCTGGAGGAGTTTCTTTACGCTCAACAAGAAGAGAAAGAATGGGGGACTGCCGGAATGGTTCGGGCCGAAACCGCCCGGCTTTGTTAGGGAAGAAAACGGCAGGAAAATCTTCATTATCCCTCTCCGAAATGACCAATATAAGATTGACGGGAACGTTATTGAACTGCGAAGACTTGGAAAGTTCGGAAGGCTGAGGATTCAATTCAAGGGGAGAATACACCTCAAAGGCAAGCAAGGAAGGTTAGAGATAATCTATGATGATGTTAAACGCAAGTGGTATGCCCACGTTAGCTTTACCGTCGAGGAGAAGATAATTGGGGACGAGTGGGTAGAAATCCCAAGAAAACCCTTGGGCGACCTTTCAGCGGGAATTGACTTGGGAGTGAACAATTTAATGGCGGTCTACGTTGAGAACGGTGAAAGCTTCCTCGTGAACGGCAGGCCCTTAAAGTCAATAGCCTTCTACTGGCGGAGGAGGATAGCCGAGTATCAGTCCAAACTCAACAGGAGTGGTGCAAAGAAGAGTAGAAAACTCAAAAGAATGCACGAGAAGGCTAAACTTCAGGCAAAGCATTACATTAACACTGTTGTGAGACAGACCGTCGAGAGGCTTTATCACCTCGGGGTTTCGAGAATCCTCGTTGGTTACCCCAAAGGAATTGCCAGAAACTCTGAGAAAGGCGGGAGACAGAATTTTCTCCTCTCCCACGTGTGGAGGTTTAATACTGTCATTAAACGCTTGAAGGAAGTGGCTGAGGAGTATGGTATTCTGGTTGTGGTTGTTGATGAGGCTTTCACTTCCCAGCTTTGCCCTCTCTGCGGCCAGCGTCATGAGAACGCTCGTTTTGTTAGGGGTTTATTTAAGTGCCGTAGAGAGGACGTTGTCATGAATGCGGATTTAGTTGGTGCTTTCAACATTTTGAGGAAGGTGGTGGAAACCATAACCCCGAGCCTCTCGGCTTTGTCGGGCGGTGGGGGTAATTGGGGGAAGACCCTCCCGGAGGGGTTCTCCGAACCCTCTTCAAAGAGGGTGGTGAGGATTACCCCTCAAACCTCCCCGCCCTTAGCGAGGGGTTAAGCCGAACCCTCGCCCTTCAGGACGGGGAGGAGGTCAGTTGGGTCGACCCAAAGGTTTAAATATTCCGCCGTCAATAACACATCGAAGTTCGAGGCATCGGAGTGAAAGGTATGTCCGAGGTTCTTATAACTGTCGGTGGAGCTTCGGCCAGCAACCGCAGGGGGCGCCGTCACTTCAACCCCATAGACAAAATTTTTATACTCCTCCGATTAGTTGTAGTCGGGTGGACGGCTTCACTCCGGTACCGAAATAAGGAGGTAGGTGTTATGTTTTGGGGATTTCAGCTTGAGTTCAAGCAGAGCCTTCGAACTAAGAAGTTGTGGGTTATCCTGGGTGTCATGATGCTTCTGTACATACCGGGGTTCTACTTCCAGAAGGCCTCTGGGGAGGGAATAGAAACCGTTCAGCAGGCCGTTTCGGTTCTCATAGGCAACATCAATGGACTGGGCGGCTTTTTCATCGCCATACTCGCCCTTCTGATGGGGGCCACCGCGATAAACAGCGAGGTAGAGAAGGGAACGCTGCGCGTTGCCATGAGCAAGCCGATAACGCGGCTGGGCTACATCGGCGGCAAGTTCATTGCCCACACGGTGGTTGTGCTGATGGCGCTCCTTCTGACGACCCTCGTTGGAATAGCCGGCTTGGCGTGGCTGGGTGCTCCAATGGGAAGCCAGCTCGTCACCGATTCTCTCCTGCTTAACGGTCTGCTGCTCCTGGCAATGATACAGCTGATAGCGCTGGGCTACATAATCTCCACCATCGTGAAGTCTTCCAGCACCGCCCTCGGCGTGGCCCTGGTGATCATGTTCGTGGTCTTCATGATAATGCCCGCCATAGTTCAGTTCATGGCCGCCAAGGATACCATAATAAGCGACCACCCCGACTGGGAGGCGTATCAGGAGAAAAGCAAGGAGTACAAGACCAGATACCTCTTCTACGTTCCAACGACTCAGATAGACGTCATAGTCAGCGATGCCACAAAGGTTACGGGGGACATAGAGAACCCGCAGATAGAATACGTGGGAATAGGGGGGGCCATACAGAAGAACCTGGTTAACCTGGGCATACTCTTTGGACTCACCCTCGTCTACCTCGCCCTGGCCTTCTACCGCTTCCTCCGCATGGATCTGAGGTGATGCCGATGATACGAATCGAGAATCTTGTTAAGGTTTACAAAGACGTTCGCGCCCTCGACGGCCTGAACCTTGAGGTTAGGCCCGGCCAGATATACGGCTTTCTCGGCCCTAACGGCGCCGGAAAGAGCACCACCATCCTCAGCACCCTGGGCCTGATATTCCCGCAGGAGGGGAGGATTCAGCTCTTCGACCTTGAGGTTTTCGCCGATGGAAAATTCAACGAGAACCAGCTCGTCGAGGCCAAAAAACGCATAGGCTACATGCCGGAGCACGCCACCCTGTGGGACTTCATGACCCCCATCCAGACCCTTGAGATAATCGCCGACGCTTCGGAATCCCGAAGGCCGAGCGGGAGAAGCGGGTCAGGGAGCTCCTTGAACTGGTCAACCTGTGGGAGGAACGGGACAGAAAGGTCGGTAAGTTCTCGAAGGGAATGAGGCAGCGCCTCCTGCTTGCCCAGGCGCTCATCAACGACCCGGAGCTTCTCATCCTCGATGAACCCATGACCGGTCTCGACCCGACGGGAATAGCGGAGTTCAAGGACATCATCAGGGAGCAGAAGAAGGCCGGGAGGACGGTTTTCTTCTCAAGCCACATTCTGGCGCACGTTGAGGAGATATGCGATACCGTTGGGGTAATAGTCAAGGGCAGGCTCCGCGTTGAGGACAACCTTGACAACATCAAGAGGGAGTTCCTGAGGAAGGCGGGCTACACCATCGTGCTGGAGACCAACGTTCCGGTGAACTTCACGGGGGCTGCGTGGAAGGTCACGCCGCTGGGCGAGAAGAAGTACCGCATAGTTGCACCGGACGACATCAGGGAGGATGTTCACGATTTCGTTGCTTCACGCGGCGCCAAGATACTCACGATGCAGATCAAAGAGCCGAGCCTTGAGGAGATATTCCTTGAAATGGTGGAATGAGGGCTAGAGCCTAGCCCTCTCGAATTCCTCTTTTCTCTCCAGCGGCTTCGTTGCGTCGATTCCCCACTTTGCGGTTAAGCTCTTCTCCGCCGAGGGGTCCAGGGAACTGCCGCGGGCGTGGGGGATTACCACAAGGTCCCTGTCCGCCTGGAAGCGCGTCGCTATCGCCCACTCGACGTCCCTGTCGTCGTATATGTCCACGTCCTCATCGACAACTACCACGTGCTTCAGACTGGGGTGCCCGGCGAATGCCGCCAGGATAGCGTTCTTGCCGTCACCGTCGTGCTGTTTGGTTATGCTCACCACCGCGTGGAGCCACATCGCACCGCCCTCGGTGAGCCTTACGCCGTGAACCTTTGGGACGACCCTCTTAACGCTCGCGTAAATCTGCGGCTCCTTCGGCAGACCCATCAGCATGTAGTGCTCGTAGCCGCCGGGGAGAAGGGCATGGAAAACCGGTTCATCGACGTGGTGCATGCGCTCGAAGACCACCACCGGCTGCTTCCTCACGTAGTCGTAGGTTCCGGTTATATCCACAAAGGGCCCTTCGTCCGTCAGTTCGGGAAGTATCTTCGCCTCGAAGACGAAGTCAGTCTCGACGGGAACGGGGATTCCTCCGAGGTTGAAGACCTCGAGGGGCTTTCCGAAGGCCCTCTGGCTCATCGCCGAGGCTATCTCAAGCTCGCTTACGCCGTACGCAACGCTCGTGGCTCCGGCGAGGAGGACGTGAATCGGGTTTCCGACGACTATCCTGACGTCCAGCTCTTCCCCGGCTTCGGCCTTCTCCTTCCACATGGCGTAGAGGTGCCTCGGGACGAGCCTTATGGCGGCCCTTTTCTCGTCGATGACCATCATCCTGTGGAAGGACATGTTGACGAAGCCGTTTTCGTCCCTGGCTATGACCATGGCGGAGGTGAAGTACTGGCCGCCGTCTTGGGGGTAGTACTTTGGAATCGGAAGCTCGGTTAGGGAGAAGTCCTCAGTTGAGTTCGCCATGAAGGGTGCATCATCAACCATCCTGTAGGGTTCGGGATTTTCCAGGGCCTTCGTCATTGTGTGAAGTATCTCCTCCCTCTCGATACCAAGGTACGATGCAATCCTTTCCCTGGTGCTCCAGATGTTGCCCGCGACTTCCCATCCGTCCACGTCTTTGAAGAGGACGGGTCTGTCGCGGTACTTCAGGAGATAACGCGTTACCCCGAGCTCTTTGCTTACCGGCTCCTTGACAACGACGGCATCATCAAACCGTTCGATGATTTCCCTCAGCATTCTATCACCTTAGTTTGGTGTTCCAAAAGGCCTATAAAGCCTTTTTCCAAACTTTCGACGATTGGCCATGCCTACGGTAACCCTCCGCATTCCCGATGGCTCCGCACTGGTTCGGATTGAGAAGGCGGATCCACAGGTGTATTTTAAAATCTACGAGCTGCTGAGCTACAAGAGGGACTTTGGCAAATGGGAAAAGCCGGAGAGCCTCTACGACCCCTACGAGAAGACTTTTCCCGTTGGGGTTCTTCCGAGGGTCAAGAAGTTCCTCAACTGCAAGGGATACCGCGTCCGCGTGAAGGACGAGCGGCAGGTTAGGGGTGCCAAGCTGAACTCCACGTGGAACGAGAACTACAGCATGCGCAGGTATCAAGGGAGGGCGGTTAAAAAGGCCCTCCGGGAGAAAATGGGGGTTCTGGCTCTTCCTGTTGGAAGCGGTAAGACCGTCGTTGGGCTGAGGATAATACACGAGCTTGACCTCTCGGCCCTTATAGTGGTCCACACCAAGGAGCTTCTCTATCAGTGGGCGGACAAGGTTCGTGAGGTCCTGGGGGTCGAACCTGGCATCGTCGGGGACAACAGGTGGGACGAGAAAGACGTCACCATAGCCATGATACAGACCCTCCTGTCCAGGGGTGCTGACAAGCTCCAGAACGAATACGCGATCCTCATGTTCGACGAGTGCCACAGAACCTCCGCCGCCGAGAAGTTCTACCAGCTCGGCCTTTCGCTGCCCCAGATATACCGCTTTGGCCTCTCCGCAACGCCCTGGAGGCGCATACGCGGTGAGGAGATTAAGATAGAGGCCGTCGTTGGGCCCACCATCTTCGAGGTTCGTGCGGAAGACCTCATAAAGGAAAAGTTCCTTGCGAAGCCGCGCTTTGAAATAATCACCTACGAGTCGAGCATGCCCTCCTTCAGCGAGCGCTACAAGGAGCTGTACGAGGATATGATAATGAACAACGACGAGAGGAACCGGGCCGTGGCCGGGAAGGCCGCCGAGCTCGCCCGAAAGGGGCACCGCGTCCTCATCGATGTCAGAAGGATAGAGCACGGCAGGATACTCAGGAAGATGCTTGGCGAGATGGGCGTGAAGGCGGAGTTCCTGAGCTCAAAGAGCTCCAACCGCTGGGAGATACTTGAGGCGTTCAAGAACGGCGAGATTCCGGTTCTTATCTCGACACTCCTCAAGGAGGGCGTGGACATACCGGAGATTTCGGCGATAATACTCGCGGGAGGCGGCAAGAGCGACATCATGACGATTCAGACAATAGGACGCGCCCTGAGGCCGAAGAAGGGAATGAAGGCCGTTATAGTTGACGTTCAGGACGACGACCCCCTGCTTTTCACCCACTTCATCGAGCGGCAGAAGGCGCTCAAGCAGTACTACGGTAAATACTACGACAGGGAGATGGACTCAAAGCTCGAGGAGAACGTCACCAAAAAGGGCCGCCCTCGTAAGCGCTCTTGAGTAGCGCTCGAACAGGTCGCGTTTTGCTTTTTTGATCCCCCTTTCATCCACCTGGAACTCCACGTCCGGGTACTCCATGTGCCAGAGGATGAGTCCCTCGGGGGGCGCGGGGGGGACCTTTTTGCCGTACTCACCCTCGAGCATCCCCTCAACCTCGCGGCTTTCCATCAGTCCGAGGCCGCAGAGGCGGATGGCGTTGACTATCCGCCTTGCCATCTCCCACAGGAAGCTTTTGCCCTCGATTTCGATGATGTAGTAGCCCTGACGCCTGATGACATCAACCCTGAGGAGCTCTCTGATCGGATCCCTGCCGGGTTCAAGCCGGGAGAATGCCGAAAAATCATGTTCGCCAACGAAGAGCGCCGCGCACTCCTTCATGTCACGCTCATTGAAGCCCTCGTCAACCAGGTAGTAGCGGTAGGTCTTTGACCTCGCCTGGAACCGGGGGTGGAAGTCGTCCGGAACCTCGGCAACCCCGAGAACCCAGACATCCCTGAGGTGGTGGTTGAGAACCTCCGCGCGAACGAGGTCCGGCCTCGAGGCGACGTCAAAGGTCACGACGTTGAATATGGCGGAAACCCCTCTGTCCGTCCTTGAGGCCCCCTTAAAGTTTGAGCTCTCGGCGTCCCTTATTATTCCGAGCTTTGATAGAGCCCGTATCAGCTCTCCTTCGACGGTTCTAACGTCGGGCTGCCTCTGAAAGCCATAGAATGCGGTGCCATCGTACGCTATTCTAAGTGCGAACCTCATGGTTGTTGGATGGGCTGGCGGGTATAAATGTCTTTTCCACGGTGCCGGTTGATACTGCGACGGATTATTTTGCAAATGTAAACCCCGATTTTGGATGCTGTTCAAGCGGGAGCGAGAAAAATTGATAAACCACATCCCCCAAGTGTATCTGGAGGTGGGAGGATGGATGCGATAATAGGGATTGAGGTGCTTGAGAACGTGACGAACTTCGAGATAATGTGCGCCCTTCTGGAGAAGAGGATAAAAATGGAGGATTAGAGGTACGGCGCCCGATAGAGCGGCCTCAGGAACATTTCAAACGCCGCCACGGGCATTTCTATTCCCCAGTTTTCCAGGACTGCAGGGTGGATTTCCCCGATGATGCCGATCGGTTTTCCTTCGACGACTATTTTTCCTGCCCTTCCCGGGATGAAGCTCGGGTGATCAATGCTCTCGAGTTCGTATGTGAAGCCGAGGTGGTGCATCACGCTCTCAAGTATCTCCTTGGCCTCGGTGAAGGTAACGCGCGGGTGGGCGAGGGCAACGGCGACCTTGCTCTCACTGACCGTTTTGGTCTCCCTGCTCTCGTCTATGAGGGTGGCCTTCCCGACCTCGAAGATTCTCTGCGGGTACTCCTCGTGGGTGTTCTGGCTCAGGAAATCGAGGAGGCTCGGGATGAGCCAGACCCTCAGGGCGGACCACTTGGGGCTTATGGGGTTCTCTATCTCAACGAGCTCTGCGGGCGGGTGGCTGAAGAGGTCCCCACCGGGTTCGAGCAGCATCTTCCCGTACTGGGATTCCCTGTTCGTCAGATTGAAGGTCATGACCTCCTGGAGGCCGTAGCCGACCATGAGCTCCCTGATGGCGTCCTCGAACTCGATGAACTTGTCGCCCCTTCCCTGAACGGCCAACTCCGGCTCCTCCGGTTCTATTTCGTTGTACCCGTAGGCTATGAGCACGTCCTCCAGGACGTCGCGGGCGTGCATTATGTCGTCGCGGAAGGCCGGATAGCGGAGTCTTGCTCTGCCATCGACGAGTTCGACGCTGTACATCATCCTCTCAAGGAGGTCTTTGATCTCCCCGTCACTCAGCTCGAGACCGGTGAGCCTCTTGATGTAGTCGAGCCCGACCTCGAACTCCTTCGGGGTGAGGTCGGGGGTCCTAATTTCGAAGTCCGGATAGACGACCTTAACGCTCCGTATCTTCCCGCCGCGTTCGGCTAAAGCCGTTACGACGACGTTGAGGGCGAGCATGACTTTGTTCAGGTCCCAGCCGGTCACGTCGATGAAGACGTTTCTCGTCTCTGGGGTCACCCTGCCGGTTATCTCGGAGTTTATAATCGGAGGCATCGAGAGGACTTTGCCCTCGCTGTCAACGAGGAGTGGGTAATAGGGTTTGTCCCTGATCAGGTGGCCGTGTTCCCTGCCCTTTTCGTGCTTCTCAAGTATCTCCTCGAGCGTCATCTCCTCCTCGAAGCCGAGGGGCACGAACCGCTCCGTCTTCTCAGCGGCGCGGTAGTAGATTGGCGGCTTTATCTTGTCGAAGTCGAAGACGCCTATCGCGACTTCCCGCCTCCTCCTTCCGAACGTTAGGGCGACCTTTTCCTGGAGGTTTATCATCTGCCTGAGTGCCTCCTCGTCGAGGCTGAGGCCCTCAACGATGGCGTAGAGGCCGTAGGGGCGGATATCCTTCAGCTTCTCATCAACGTAAACCGTTACGCCGCTGTCTTCGACCCCGTACTCGGGAAGCCCCTTCTGGAAGCCGAGCGCCCAGCGGATCTGCCTCGCTATTCCTTCGGCGCTCCAGAGGTCGGGCCTGTTGGTGTCCTTTGAGTCCGCCTTGAAGTATATCCTACCGTCCTCCTCCCAGACGTCGTCCAGCTCGCATTTCGCGTAGAGGAAGAGGTCTTCCCACTCCTCAACGCTGAATTCCTTTCCGACCAGCCTCTCAAGGTCAGCCTTGGAAACATCGAACTTCGGCATGAGCATCACCTCACCAGACCAGCCTCGCCTCCCTCAGCCAGCGCAGGTCGTAGCTGAAGAGGTAGCGGATGTCGTCTATTCCGAGTTTGAACATAGCAAGTCTGTCGATTCCTATTCCCCAGGCTATGACTGGGACATCAACTCCGAGAGCCTTCGTCATCTCCTCGCGGAAGATTCCGGCACCGCCGAACTCAACCCAGCCGAGCTCGGGGTGGTAGGCGCTCATCTGGACGCTCGGCTCGGTGAACGGGTAGTAGTCCGGCAGGAACTTGACCTTCTTTGCCCCGGCTATCTCCACCGCGAAGCGCTTGAGTATCCCGAGGAGGTTCCTGAAGTTCAAATCCTCGCCGACGACGAAGCCATCGACCTGGTTGAACTCTATGAGGTGGGTCCTGTCGAGGACGTCCGGACGGAAGACGCGCTGAATCGTGAAGTATTTTCCGGGTATCTCAACGCCCCTGGCGAGCTGTCTGCCGCTCAGGGCGGTACCGTGTGCCCTCGGCATGAGGAGCATGGCCCTCTCCGGAGACCAGACGTAGCCCCAGCCGCGGGAACCAGTATCGCCGCCGTGCTCGTGGGCGGCCTTGACGCTGGCGACGAGTTCCTCCATGGGCAGGTGGCCGCTCTTCGGGTATTTGAGCTGGTAGGTATCGGTCCAGTCCCTGGCGGGGTGGTTCTGGGGCTGGAAGAGCGCGTCAAAGTTCCAGAACTGGGTCTCGATGAGACTGTCGGAGACCATCTCGATGAATCCCATCTCGATAAGTCTCTTCCGTATCTTGTCGAGGAAGGCCCTGTACGGCTGCTTCTTGCCCGGGTAAATCCTCCGAACCGGAGCCGAGATGTTGAAGCGCTTGAACTCGACCTCGCGCCATTTTCCGGACTTTATCAGCTCGGGGGTCAGGTTGGAGACCTCTTCCTTCAGCTCGATGCCTCCCTTCACGAGCTCCGCTCCCTCGGGGGCTATCTCAACGAACCTCTCGGTAACGGAATCTTCCTCCGCAATCTTCCTTCTCTTGAGCTCTTTAACGGGAATGAGTCCCTCAATCTCGTCCAGAGGTACGGTCTTCTTCTCCGTGAGGAGCTTGAGGGCGGCATCGATGGGCCTCTCTTCCGCGTTGAGTCCCTTCTCGGTGATTTCAAGGACTAACTTCCCGTCCTCCTTCCTAACGCTCGCCCAGCCCTCCTTCCTCAGGAGGCCGACTATTGGTTTCAGCTCATCCTCGCTGAGAACGTTTCCCAGGTCATCCAGGGTCGCCTTTTTCTTTTCCTTCAGAACCGCCAGCGCCCTCCACTCGGGGAGACCTATCTCTGCGTACTTTCTTCCAGTCTCGGTGAGCTTGACAACCCTCTCACTTTTCTCGTAGAGCTTCGCCAGCCCCTTGCTCTGAAGGCCGAGAACCGCTCGCATAACCGCAACCTGATCCAGACCGGTCCTTTTGACGAGCTCTTCGAATTTAGTCCTGCCAACTTCGCTGAGCTTTATGAGCGTGAGTTTCTCCTGGTAGCTTAGCTCCATAGTGCCACCTCCTTGGGGTGAGTTTGAGAGGAGTTACTTAAGAATTGCGGTGAAAGAAAAGGGAAAATAATTCAACCCTTGTGCGGGAAGAACACGACCTTACCGGTCTTGCCGGCCTTCATCAGCTCAAAAGCTTCCTCGAACTTCTCGAAGCCCTTGTACTTGTGGGTAATGACCGGGTCGAGGTTGAGCTTGCCGCTCTGGATGAGGCTTGAGACCGTGTACCAGGTCTCCCAGAGGTGCCTTCCGGTGATGCCGTGAATCTCGAGGGCCTTGAAGATAATCAGGTTGTTGAAGTCCACCGTAACGTCCCTCGGGAAGAGGCCGAGAAGCGAGACCCTTCCTCCTGGGGTGGTGGCGGCGAGGCCCTGCTCCAGAGCCTTGGGGGCGCCGCTGAACTCCAGGAAGACCTCAACGCCGGCGCCATCGGTTATGTCCATGACCGCCTTGACGGGATCCTCCTCGAAGGGGTTGATGACGTAGTCGGCACCGACCTTCTTGGCCAGCTCGCGCCTGAACTCGCTCGGCTCGCTCACGATAATCGGATACGCTCCGGATGCCTTTGCGACGGCAATGCCAAGAAGTCCGAGCGGGCCGGCACCGGTTATGAGGGTGCTCATTCCGGCTATCGGGCCTGCCAGAACAGTATCAACCGCATTGCCAAGCGGCTCCTGGAGCGCCGCGTACTCGGGAGGCATGTCCTTCGGGTTCTTCCAGGCGTTCTGGGCGGGAACTATCGCGTACTCGGCGAAAACACCGTCCATGTCCACGCCGAATATCTTGGTGTTCTGGCAGACGTGGTAGCGGTTGTGCCTGCAGGCGTAGCACTTGCCGCAGACGATGTGGGTCTCAGCGCTTATGTAATCGCCGACCTCGAGGGTGTCAACGCCGGGTCCGACCTCGATGACCTCTCCGGCGACCTCATGCCCCATGATCTGGGGGGTCTTTATCCTGCTCTGCGCCCACTCGTTCCACTCGTAGATGTGGAGGTCGGTTCCACAGATGCTGGTGGCGAGAACCTTGATGAGGACTTCACCCGGTCCTGGCTTGGGAACATCAACCTCAACGAGCTCGGCACCGTAAGCGGGCTTAGTTTTCATGATAGCCGGCATCTTGTCAGCCATGGCAATCATCTCCTTAGCATTTACATGGATATCTGAACGGGGGACGATATAAACCTTTTGCGGTTGTTCTGAATCGTTTGCCCGTTTATGGGTGGATTTCTCTAACAGCCGTGCACTGAGCCCCTGGAGTGCCCTCTACTAAGCGGAAACCTTATAACGGACTCCAACTATTCTTTTCGTGGTATTTCGGGGGACTGGGCAATGGCGCTCATTGTTGTCACGGGGAGGGGCGGTGCAGGAAAGACAACAACCACGGCCAACCTAAGCGCTTACCTAGCCATGAGTGAATACCGCGTTCTTGCGGTCGATGGCGACCTGTACCTCCCGAACCTCGGGTTTCACTTCGCCCTGGACACCGTCAAGTACACAGTTCATTCCCTCATGAAGAACCCGGATATTGACCCGGAATGGGCCGTGTACAGGCACCCCGAAACGGGCGTTCATGTCATGCCCGGAAGTACCCGCCTTCAGGACGTTCTGGGCATCTCCCCTAGGCGGCTGGTCGAGATACTTGACAGGGTTAAGTACAAGTTTGGGGTTGTTTTTGTTGATTCCCCCACGGGCATACCTTTCGATACGCTTCCCACCTTTGAGCTGGCCAATTATCAGATTATCGTCGTTGAGATAGAGCGCTCTCCGATATATTCCTTTGAAGTAATGGTCAAGAACGAAATTGAGAAGCTGAAGGCCCTCGGTGAGAGATACAACCTCAACATCGGAGTGGTGCTGAACAAGGTCAGGGAGTCGGAAGATGTTATGGACAAGATTATTGAGGTAATTGAAGACGACCTCAACGTGCCCGTTCTTGGATGGATTCCCTTTGATAATGTGGTTCCGGAGTCGATAAACGCGGGTATTCCCGTTCTGAGGTACGCCCCCAAAAGCGATGCGGCACTTGCGTTTATGGAGACCGGTAAGGTGCTTGAGGAATGGCTGTTCGGATGAATAGGGGCTGGAGGGAGCCAGATGGTAGATTTTGATGAACTCGTTGAGAAGGTAATAACGGGGGAGATAAAGCTCCATCAGGTTGAGAGGTACACGAACGGCGACAAGAGGCTCGCTACGGAGATAAGGCGCCGCGCTCTGGAGAAGAAGTTCGGTGTGAGCCTTGAAAATATCGGACACTACTCAATAGATCCCGAGAGGGTCATAGGAAAGAACATCGAGAACATGATAGGTGTCGTCCAGATACCGATGGGCGTCGCCGGGCCGCTCAAGATCAACGGCGAGTACGCGAAGGGCGAATTCTACATCCCTCTCGCCACCACTGAGGGAGCGCTCGTTGCGAGCGTCAACCGCGGCTGTTCGGCCCTCACCGCCGCTGGAGGCGTTAAGACCACCATAATCGACGACAAGATGACTCGTGCGCCCCTCCTCAAGTGCCCCGATGCAAGGCGCGCCAGAGAAGTTGCCGAGTGGGTCAAGGCCAACATCGAGTACCTCCAGGAGAAGGCCGTGAGCAAGGTCACCAGACACGGGAAGCTGAGGGACGTTAAGCCCCACATCGTCGGCAACAACCTCTACCTGCGCTTCGAGTTCGAGACCGGCGATGCCATGGGCATGAACATGGTCACCATCTCAAGCGAGGAGATAATGAAGGTCATCGAGGAGGAGTTCCCGGACGTGAAGTACCTCGCCCTCTCGGGCAACCTGTGTGTGGATAAAAAGCCGAACGCCATGAACTTCATCAACGGCCGCGGGAAGACCGTTATTGCCGAGGCCATAATTCCGCGCGAAATAGTTGAGAAGAAGCTGAAAACCACCCCGGAGCTCATAGCCGAGGTCAACTACAGGAAGAACCTCGTCGGTTCGGCCCAGGCCGGTTCCTACGGCTTCAACGCTCACTTTGCCAACATAGTCGGTGCTATTTTCCTTGCCACCGGACAGGATGAAGCCCAGATTACCGAGGGCTCTCACGGAATAACCCTCGCGGAGGTTACCCCTGAGGGAGACCTGTACATCAGCGTTACCATGCCGAGCCTTGAGATTGGAACGGTCGGTGGAGGAACGCGCGTTCCGACCCAGAGGGAGGCCCTGAGCATAATGGGCGTTGCCGGCGGGGGAGAGCCGCCCGGTACAAACGCCAGGAAGTTCGCCGAGATAATAGCGGGCGCCGTCCTCGCTGGGGAGCTCTCCCTCCTGGCCGCGATAGCTGCAAAGCACCTGGCAAAGGCCCACGCCGAACTGGGGCGTTAGCTTCCCTTCTTTTCAGTCCTTTTGACAAAAACAAGCAAAAACAACAAAAGAAACCATTAAAAGAACAGCCTCAGCTCAGCTCCCCTATCTTCTTCCTCACGAGCGAGCTGACGAGCTTTCCGTCGGCCCTTCCGCGGAGCTTCGCCATGGCCCTGCCCATGACCATTCCCATCGCGCCCATTCCCTTGGCCTTGATGACTTCGATGTTCGCCTGAACGACCTCGTCTATTATCCTCTCGACCTCTTCCTCGCTGAGGAGGGTGAGGCCCTTCTCCTCCGCCACCTGGGCGGCGCTCTTCTTGGGGTTCCTCGCCAGCTCCTTGAATATCTCCTCGAAGGCCTCCTTGGCTATCTTTCCACCGAGGTACAGGTCAAAGGCTTCTCTGATGTGCTCATCGGTGATATTCTCGATGGGTGCCTCCTTCTTGAGTCCCTTGAGGACCACTACGAGGATCGAGGCGGCCATGGAGGGTTTGATGCCCCTGGCTATCAGCTCCTCGAAGAGCTCGTCGCGCTCGTCGTTCACCAGGGTTTCGGCCAGGCTTCTGTCTATCTTGTATTCCCTGACGTAGCGCTCGACGCGCTCCTGTGGGAGTTCGGGCAGGTTCGCCAGTACGTCGTCCTTCATCTCCGCCGTGAGAAGTATCGGCGGTATGTCCGTTTCCGGATACATCCTGGCCTTCCCCGGGAGCGGACGCATGTACTGGGTGTTGCCGTCGGGTAGAGCCCTTCTTGTCTCCTCCGGAACACCCTCGATGGCTTCCCTGGCCCTCTGGACGACCTCGCGAAGGGCGTTCTTTGCGGTCTCCTCCTCGGCCGCGACGAGAACGAAGGCGTCTTCCTCTCCCAGGCCAAGTTTTTCGATAACCCCATTAACCTCTAATTCTGTAATTCCATAGTTAGGCAGTTCATCGATGTGGAAGATTCCCTTCACGTACTTCTTGGCCCTGTCCGCCATCTCGGTGCCCAGGCGCCTGCCGGGCTGTATCTCCTTCCCGATCAGGCCGCGGAACTTGGGGAGTTTAACGGCGAGAACCTTTCCGCCCTTCTTTACGGTGCGGGCGATTATCTTCGAGCCGGTGTTCTGGAATATCTCGGTGACGTCGTGGAACTCCTCCGTTATGTCCTCGGGCCTGACCCCGCGCTTCCTCAGCTCCTCGCGTATTTTGAGCAGGTTCACCTGTCTCTCTATCTCGCGTTCAATGATGACGGGAATCATGTCCAGCTCCTGGACACCCTTGATCTCGACCCTTGCCCCGCCCCTGATGGAGACGTTCAGGTCCTGCCTGATGGTTCCGAGGCCGCGCTTGACCTTCCGGGTGGCCCTGAGCGCGTCGCCGATGTACTTGGCGACGACCTTTGCCTGCTCCGGGTGGTGTATATCTGGGGTGGTGCTTATTTCGACGAGCGGAATGCCGAGGCGGTCGAGGCGGTAGATGACCTCCTTCTCTCCCCTCTCGACGATACGGCACGCGTCCTCCTCAAGGCATATGGTGGGAATCCCGACGCTTCCCCAGGGGGTGTCCACCTTTCCGTTCATGGCGATTATCGCGGTTCTCTGGAAGCCGGAGACGTTGGAGCCGTCTATGACGATTTTGCGCATGAAGTGGACCTCGTCAACGGGGGTTGCGTTGAGGAGGTAGCTTATCTGGAGGGAGACCCTGAGCGCCTCCTCGTCCGGCATGTGGGGAGGCTCCTCATCCATGTAAACGAGGTCCGCCAGCCTGTGGTTGCCCTCGTAGATGTAGGTTTTTCCCTTCTTGAACTCCTCAAGGGCGGCCGGGTCGATTTCACCCAGCTCGCTTATCGTTGGCCTGAGCCTGCGCTGGAACGTGAAGTCCACCTCGTCGCTCATCTCGCTGGGGACCGGGGAGAACAGTCTCTTCGTGTCGAGCTGCCTGTGGATCTCAAGGCCCACCTTGAGGCCAAGCTCCTCGTAGTTGAACTTCTCAACCATCATCATCACCTCAGGAACGTGTCAAACCTCGTGTACGGCGTTATCTCTCCGGCGTAGTTCGTGAGCATCATCTCGCGCACTTCCTTCGGGTCATCGGTGTGACCGAGGACCCACATGAGCTTGACGTAGGCCGTCTCTGGGAGCATGTCCTCGCACGGAACCACGCCGGCCTTTAGGAGCCTCCTTCCGGTGGAGTACACGTTGAGGTTCACCCTGCCGTAGAGGCACTGGCTCGTCATGCAGACGGCGACGCCTTCCTCTGTAGCGCGCTTTATCGAATCGATGACGTAGGTGGGCACGTGGCCGAGACCCGTTCCTTCGATGACCAGCCCCTTGTACCCCCTGTCAACGAAGAAATCTATTATCTCCGGCTGGATTCCCGGGAAGGCCTTAAGAATGGCCACCTTCTCCTCCATCTCGTCGTCCACCCATACCTCGCTCTCGGTTCTCCTGCGGTAGTCGTTCCTCATGAATTCGACCTTTCCGTCGCCCCATATCCTGGCGATTGGGACGTCGTTTATGCTCCTGAACGCGTCCCTCCTGCTCGTGTGCATCTTCCTGGCCTTGGTTCCGCGGTGGGCGAGGCAGTAGGTGTCGCCCGTCTCGCCGTGCATGACGATGGCGACCTCACCAAAGTCTGAAGTCGCCATCCGGACGGAGCAGATGAGGTTCATCGCCGCGTCGCTGCTCGGCCTGTCGGAGCTCCTCTGGGAACCTACGAGGATGACCGGCTTTCCGAGATCGCGGAGCATGAAGCTGAGCGCCGAGGCGGTGTAGGCCATCGTGTCCGTTCCGTGGGCGATGACAACTCCATCCTCGCCGTTGTTCAGCATTCCGGCTACCTCGTGGGCTATCTTAACCCAGTACTCCGGGCGCATGTCCTCACTCATTATGTTGAAGAGCAGCTTCGGCGTTATGTTCGCTATGTCGAATATCTCGGGGACGGCCTTGGCGAGCTCCTCGGCGGTGAAGGCCGCGTGAACAGCGCCCGTCTTGTAGTCAATCCTGCTCGCTATGGTTCCGCCGGTTCCTATTATCGCGACGCTTGGAAGGCCAGGCTTCTTGGGGAAGACCTCCTCGAACTTCAGCTCCTCCCTGGGGGCGGCCTTCTCGATCACCTCGACCTCCAGGATTTGATCCACTAGAATTCCGACGTTGTACCCGTTGTCGAGCTTCAGCGTGAGGGTTTCGCCGCTGGACAGCTCGTAGGGGTTCATGACAACGCCCTCATAGACGCTCGTGTTTCCATTCTCCTTTTCGATTATCCGGACGTGATCTCCGACTTCGAGGCCTTTCTCCTTCATAAACCTCTCAACTTTCCGCATAACTCTCCCTCCGCCCTAAGCTGATACAAACCCAATATAAACCTTCGGGCTGGACAAGTGACAAAAACCGGCCACAATTATCGGCAAGCTTCGTCGAAATGACAACTATCTGGCCTCAATCTTAAACCTGGGTTCCTCTATCCACTCCGACCGGCACTTCGGGCAGCGGGAGGGGACGTTTATCTCCGGCCGGAAGACGAAGCCGCACTTCCTGCACTCCGCGGGCTTTATGAGGAGCACCTTCCCCTCGCGCTTGAGGGTCTTCTGGATGGCCTTCAGGTCCTCCAGCACAGTTTTCTTTGCACCCCTGCCGGGGAGCTCAAGGGCCAGTGCCAGCTCGCTCGGTGAGTAGTCCCTCTCCTCCAAAAGCTTTATTATTCTCTGCCTGCGAGTCATCATCGCGAGAAGCTTTGAGCCGTGGGATATAAATCTTAGGGTGAGAGCATGATAACCAAAAAGGCTGCGAAGGTTCTTGAATCTCACAAACTCTGCGACCACTGTCTGGGCAGACTGTTCGCGGGGCTTGGGAAGGGCACCAACGAGGAGCGCGGAAAGGCGGTAAGGTTCGTCCTCAACTTGGAGCGCTCCGCCGAGGGCCTGCCCCCGGTTGAATCACCCGAAACATGCGAGCTGTGCGGTAACGTTTTCGAAAGGATTCCCGAACTCGCAGGAAGGATGGAGGAGGCCGCGGCTGGCGTCGAGTTTGAGACTTTCCTCGTCGGCTCCCGCTTCCCCGAGGAGGTTCGGGAGAACGAGAAAGCCCTCTGGGAGGAGTTTGACATAGGGACCGCAGAGCCCATAAACCGTGAGTTCAACCGTGAGCTTGGTAAGGCCTTTGGGAGGGTGACGGGAAAGGACACCGCCAAGAACCCCGACGTGGTTTTCATCGTCGAGCCGTATTCCGGTAGAATCGAGCTTCAGATAAACCCAATTTACGTCTACGGCCGCTACAGAAAGCTCGTGCGGGGCATTCCCCAGACGCCCCTTCCGGACTTTGATGAGAGCGTTGCCTCGATCATCTGCGGGGCGTTCTCCAGGGCGAGCGGGGGGAAGTGCGTTTTCAAGGGGGCAGGAAGGGAGGACGTTGACGTCCGCATGCTTGGAAACGGCAGGCCATTTATCGTCGAGGTAAAGCGGCCGAAAAAACGGAAGCTCGACCTAGATGCGGTAAAGGGGGAGATAAACGCAAGCGGAAAGGTCGAGGTTCTGAACCTGCGCTTCGTTTCACCGAAAGAGGCCGAAGAGGTCCTCACACGGAATCACCGCAAAGAATACCTCGCGCTGGTTCTGGTTGAGGAGGGGGTAACCCCCGAGGAGGCCGAGGATGTTGCCAGAAAACTCAAAGGACTTGAAATTCACCAGAGAACCCCCTGGCGCGTGAGGAAGGCGAGGGCCGATAAAGTTCGCGTCCGGAGGGTTCACGAGGCGGAAGCAAGGTGGCTCGATGGGAAGCACTTCGAACTTCGCCTCGTCACCGACGGGGGCCTGTACATTAAGGAGCTCATATCCGGCGATAAGGGGCGCACGAAGCCCTCGGTGAGCGACCTGCTCGGAAAACCTGCCTGGTGCGAGAGGCTTGACGTCATGAACATTCTTGATGACTGAAAACTTTATAAACGGTTCCCGCCGATTGGATAGCGGAGCCATAACCGGCTTAGTCCATACGCCGAAGAGGCGTGAAACTCTGAAAAATGCCTTTGCGTCTGTTGCGCGATGAGTAAAACCCTGCGAGGTGATTGGAATGGTTAAGAAAGCACACAGCTTCAGAAGGAAGACCCGCGGCAAGCTCAGCAAGAAGCCGAGGAGGAGAGGCCTCCCGCCCCTCACCAGGTTCCTCCAGGAGTTTGAGGCTGGACAGAGGGTTCACATCGTCATAGAGCCGAGCTACCACAGGGGCATGCCGGACCCAAGGTTCCACGGAAGGACGGGAACCGTTGTCGGTAAGCGCGGCGATGCCTACGTCGTCCAGGTCAGGGACGGTGGCAAGGTCAAGACCTTCTTCATCCACCCGGTTCACCTCAGGGCTCAGAAGGGATGAGCATGATAGGGAGGAAGAAGCTCGAGGAGCGCTACCTCACGATATCCGAGACCAAGGAGCTCCTCGAGAGGCGCAAGGCTGAGGGCATGGTGGAGAACCCGGAGGAGCCCATGTTTTACGAGGCCAGGGTTAGCCTCGAGCACGCCGAGCGCTTTGCCAAGCTCAAGCCCGAACAGGTCGCCGAGCTGAAGGAGAAGCTCCTCGGCCTCTTTGAGTGGATAGACGAGAGGATAGCCGTGAAGCTCGTGGACTTCATGCCCGAGGACTACTTCGACATCCGCGTTCTCTTCGCCAAGGAGGACTACATGCCCACCAGGGAGGAGGCCGAGGAAATAATAAGGCTCCTTGACGACTACCGTCCCGAGGAGTGACCCTCCTTTCCTTTTCTCTTAGACAAAGTATAAAAACTCCGGACGGGTATAATTTCTGGGGGAGAGACAATGGATAGGTACCGGAGACATTCTTACAGGGAAAGCCTCGACAAGAAGAGGCGGAATGTTGAGTATGAGGAGTACGCCTACGTGCTGGACTATCTGCCCGAGGGCTACACCGATTTAAAGACTGGAAGAAGAACCGGCAAGCCCGTTGCTCAGGTTATAGGTGAAAAGGCTTTCACGCTGCTCGAGGTTGCCCCAAAGGAGGACCTCATGCTCTATGAGAGGGTTTTCATAGGCAAGGGGCAGAGGGACAAGATACTCATGATCAACAAGAAGATTCACTTCGATGACCTCACCGCCACTGCCAAGGCCGAGCTTCCGTACGTGGTTGAGGAGATAATCAAAAACAACGAGGAGCACTTCGTGAAGTTCTTTAACATGGCTCCCCCTATAACCAACAGGCTCCACAGCCTAGAACTCCTGCCCGGCATCGGCAAGAAGCACATGTGGGAAATACTCGACGAGCGCAAGAAGGAGCCGTTCAAGGACTTTGAGGATCTGCGCCACCGTGTCAAGGGGCTTCCAGAGCCGGCAAAGATGCTGGCGAAGCGTGTCGTTGACGAGATTGAGGGCAAGGACCGCTACCGCCTTTTCGTTGGCTCAAGGAGGATATTCAGGGTATGAGGGAGCGCCTCTTTTCTCTAATTTCAAAATACCACCTTAAGGCAAATTCTGACCTGGGACAGAACTTTCTGGTAGTGCCGGATATAATCGAGCGCAACGTTGAGCGGGCGGAACTGAGCGGGCGCGACACGGTCCTCGAGGTCGGCCCAGGGCTTGGCGTTCTTACAGACGCCCTGAGCCGGCACGCGGGTAAGGTGTACGCCATTGAAAAGGATCCCCGCCTCGTGGAGATTTTGAGGGCCGAATACGACTGGCCCAACGTTGAAATAATTGAGGGCGATGCCGTGAAGGTTGAGTTCCCCGGGTTCAACAAGATAGTCTCCAACCTCCCCTACCAGATTTCGTCCCCCATAACCTTCCGCTTTCTGAGGTATGATTTCGGGAGGGCCGTTCTTATCTACCAGCTGGAATTTGCCCAGAGGATGGTGGCGGAGCCGGGGGATAAAAACTACTCCCGCCTGTCGTTGATGGTTAGGGCGAAGGCCTACGCCGAGCTCGTGGAGCGCATCGGGAGGGGCGCCTTCTGGCCAAGGCCCAAGGTTGACTCCGCGGTCATCGTTCTTGAGCCCAAACCACGGGACGAGCGCATTGAACTGAACGAGGATCTGGTTAGGGCCCTCTTTCAGCACAGGAGAAGCACCGTCCTGGCGGCCCTCAAAAAGTCGCATCACATGCTGGGGTTGAGTAAGGAAGATTTCAAACGGGTTCGCGGCATCATTGGGGCAGTGCCCCACGCCGGGAAGAGGGTCTTTCAGCTGGCTCCTTCGGAAGTTAGGGATATCGAGGAGTTTCTCTCTGCGGAGGGCGTCCTGGGCTGATTACTCTCCAGGTTCGGTTCCGAACAGTGTTACGTACAGGTTTCTGAGTTTCTGGTAGTGATCGTTCTCTATGTTCGAGAGCCATATGAGGGTTGCTTTGGAGTTTTCATCCTCCGTCTTCTCCGCCAGGTACCGGTAAACGTCGTGGGCCAGTTTTTCCGTCTCCATCAGGTACTCCAGGATGTCCCTGAGATCACTGTGGTAGATCATATCCCTCAACCGCTCTTCCGAGAGCTCAACCTCAAGGGCGGGCAGGTTGACCTTCGGCGGGCTTTCCGTGGGGAACATCCCCTTGAATACCCCCAGCAGGGCCTCAGCATGCCTGAGGCTGTCCTTATAGAGCTGGAAGAAAAGCTCCGACAGCAGTTTGTCCCAGTTGACGTCGTGGCTGAGCTGGTACAGCTTGTGGTACATTTCAGCTTTCTTCACTTCCTGATCCATCCAGTACGCCAGCAGTTCCCTGTGGTTCAGGTTTGAGATTGCCGTTAGTATCTCCCTAAACCTGGCCTTCTCTCCTTCCGTCCTGGGTGAAAGCTCCGCCATATCCATCCCCGGTATGTTACGAGTTTGGGTGTTTATACTTTTCGCCGGCGATTGATTTTTAAAAGGGCCCGCGAACTCCAGACCATGATAGTTGCCATCATCGACGGCTACACCGACGAGCCCGCGGGACTTGGTGTCCCCCCGTATCTGGGGATATACCCGCGCTATGCGTATGGCGCCGTAAAAAAGGCTCGAAGAGACGCCAGGGTTTTCTACCTGACCATAGATGACCTGAGGGCCGCACTTGAGGGCGAAAGGGGGGTGGCCACTAAAAACAAGACTCTGAACTTCCCCCGAACCCGTGAGATACTCGAGAGGGCGGACGTTCTCGTGTACATAGGTGGCCTGCACACCCCCGGCAAGTATCTCTCAGCCGTCCCGTCCCAGGTTGAGGAGGTGGCGAGGTTCCTCCGGCCGTTTCAGGGGGTTAAAATCCTCGGCGGCCCGGCGTTCATGGGCTCCGCCCACGCGGGCGGGACGAGGATAACCTCCCGCGAGCTTCTCCTTGCCCAGTCTGTCTTTGATCACATCGTCTACGGCGACCTCGAGGCGTTTCTGCACGACTACCTCGTGAATCCGTCCGATGCCGACCCCCTCCGCTTCAGGACCTACGGGGAGCTGAGAGACTACGCGCTGCTCGGGGCGGAGGTGGTCAGGCAGTTTCCCGACTTTCCCGACTTCGTGATAGCTGAGATAGAAACCCAGCGTGGCTGCCCTAAGGCGATGGGCATAGGCGGCTGCTCCTTCTGCACCGAGCCCGTGCGCTACAGGAACGTTGAGGACAGACCTATTGAGGACGTTGTTGCAGAGGTCGAGGCCCTTTACACCCTGGGGGTGAGGCACTTCCGGGTCGGCAGACAGAGCTGCATCTTCTCGTACATGGCCAAACCGGACGGAAGAGTCCCAGTACCTAATCCCGAGGCTCTGGAGAAGCTTTTCCGGGGTATTCGCTCCGTCGCACCTGGGCTTAAGACCCTCCACGTGGACAACGCAAACCCCGCAGTCATAGCCAACTACCCCGAGGAGAGCGTCAGAATAGCCAGGACCCTAATAGAGTACGGAACCCCCGGAAACGTCGTTGCCTTCGGCCTCGAGAGTGCTGACCCGAAGGTGGCGAAGCTCAACAACCTGAACGCCACCGCCGAGGAGACCTACGAGGCGGTGAGGATACTCAACGAAGTGGGGGCAAAGCGGGGTCCCAACGGCATGCCGTGGCTCCTGCCCGGGATAAACGTGATTTTTGGCCTTCCAGGGGAAACAAAGAAGAGCTACGAGCTGACGTTCCAGTTTTTCAAGAGGCTCCTGGACGATGGGCTGATGGTCCGCAGGATAAACATCAGACAGGTGGTTGTCTTTCCGGGAACTCCACTGTGGCACATGAGGGATAGGGTCAAGACCGAAAAGCACAAGAAGCTCATCCAGCACTACAAATACAAGATAAGGCACGAGATAGACCTCCCGATGCTCAGGCGCATTGTTCCCGTGGGAACCATCCTCCGCGATGTCCGCGCGGAGGTCCTTGAGAACGGCCTGACCTACGGCAGGCAGATAGGGAGCTATCCCCTGATCGTGGGCATGCCCAAGGAGATGCCCCTGAACAGGTTCTACGACGTCCTGATAGTTGGACATGGGTACCGGAGCATCACGGGAGTTCCCGTCCCAATAAACGTCAACCGCGAGAGCCCCAGGGTTCTCCAGTACCTGCCGGGGATTGGGAAGAAAACCGTGGTGAGAGTACTGGCGGAGAGGCCTTTTGGGAGCAAGGATGAATTCTTCCGGGTGGTGGGGGAAGAGAAAAGGAAAACCCTTGGGGATGTAATCACCCTGAAGTAGTGGTCTGGTTCTCGGTGGGCCACTTAAACTGCATGATTTTTTCGATTAACACCACTTCCGCACGGAGCGCGCCGTCGGATTTGCCCTCGAGGACTATCAGCCCGGGTCTGGGAACGATGACCCTGTTCACCTCGGCCCCTTCCGCCGGACCCAGCAGCACAACCGCCAGGTGGTCTTTGTTGCCTATCCTCCCCAGCCCGAGGGAGGTCTTTGTCATGAAGGAGAGGTACCTGGTGTCGTGGCGCTTCATGGTCTCTTCGTATGCGTACTGTCTCGCGCTGGCCTCGTCCATCCTGTTCTTCAGGGCCTCAACGTAGTAGTACCGTTTAAACAGTGTGGCAGTGAAAGCACTCATCTCAGCCACTGCCGCGGTGCGGTCTGAGCAACTTCCCGTAAACTCCTCAGGATTGGAGGAGCAGACCTTGACGCTGGGGTCTCCAAGCACGATTGTGAAGCGCTGGTAGGGCGCGTTCATCGTCATGTTTACATCGACTTCGGGTATGCCCGTTATATACCCCGTAACGTTGATGGCGTAGCCCTTTGTTCCCTCGGGTATTCTGAATCCGCGCATTGTTAGATTGACGTACTGGGGAAGCGTGAAAACAGCGTACTGGCCGCTTGGGAACCTGAGTACTATGTATGTGTGCTCCGGAGCGGGTTTGTCCGGGTTTACTGAGACATCATATTTGGAGTATCCGTACAGCAGGTAGCCGATGGGCGAGAGAATCAGGACTGCCAGAACAAGCGCGACCAAGAACTTCCTTGACACTCTGGAAACCTCCTAGAAGTGTTGGGAAGTAAAGGAAGAAGAAAAGGCCTTCAGCTGAGGCCAGCGAGGTACTCCATAAGGGCCTTGGCGGCGGCAGCGGTGCCCTCCCTGTCGGTACCGGCGACAAGGACGACGCCGTAGCCGTTGATGTCGCCGCACTCGGCGACGTACTTGACAACGCCGCTGTCGGCACCGGTGCCGTACTCCTCCTTCCAGCCGTCGTAGTCGCTCGGGACCTCGAGCTTCTCGGCGAGAGCAGCGGTGACGCTGTTGACGACCGGACCGCCGATGAGGATGAGGTTGCCTGTCGACGTTGTCAAGGCCCTGCTCCATGACCTCGGTGTC
>NZ_LLYW01000028.1 GCF_001484195.1 Thermococcus celericrescens | reverse complement strand
TCCCTGGAATCCACCGCGTAGGGAGCGTGGACCTGAACGGCACCGAGGGCGGCGAATATCCAGGTCGTTCCGGTGAGAAGGCGCGTCGCTATGCCCACGAGGAGCGCCATGAGTATGCCAGTGTCCCAGCGTTTGTAATACGCCCTGTAGCCGTAGTGCCGCGCCACCTGCCTGTGGGCGAGCTCGTGGAAGATGAAGGCTGTTAGAACGGCGATGATGGAGTAAGGAATCGCGTAGGGGCCAAAGTTGGAAAACAGCAGAGCGAGGACTAGAAAAGAAATCAGTAAATCCTCGATCTCCCTCCTTCCCATGCTGCCCCTGTGAACGTCCTTCCACGGTTCATAGCCCATCGAAACGCCCCGCGGGGAGGCTCACTTGCCCTTTACTTCAATCTTCTTGCCGATTACAAGCTCGGCGGCTTTAACGGCGGCACCGCCGCTCCCCACCGCTATCCTCACCTGATCCTCCGGAACGTAAACGACTATCTTGTCCTCAAGCTCCTCGATTTCAAGAATCTTGACGTTGAGCATCTTCTCGAGTCTGTCCTTCATGGCGAATCCCCAAGAATGCTGTGGCGGTTCTAAATATAAAAGTAACGAATCAGTCGAAGTCCCAGATGGTTCTTCCCCTGTGGAACATCATGACTGCCCAAAAGTCATTAAGCGGGAAGGCAACACTTTTTTAAAGCCTAAAAATCATACCACACTTTGAAATGAAGCGTTCAGTAACGGTCAAACTCCAGCCGAGCAAGAGCAGGAAAAAGCTCTCTTCGAGTTAGCTTATGCTTCAGCAGTAATCTGGAACAGGCTCAATTACCAGCGTTTAAAACAATTCAAAGAATTCGGCAGGATTGATTTTAATGGGACTGAAAAGGAAGCTTACCAAGAGTTCAAAAACTGGATTGGGGGATCCACAGTCCAGCAGTTGGCGAGGAAGAACGCCGAAAGCTGGCGGAGCTTCTTCCGGCTCAACAAAAAGAAAAAGACTGGAGAACTGCCGGAATGGTTCAGGCCAAGACCGCCCGGTTTCGTCCGGGAGGAGAACGGGCGCAAACTCTTCGTAATTCCCCTCCGGAACGACCAGTACAGGATTGGGGGTAACGTTATCGAACTGAGAAGACTCGGCAAGTTTGGAAAACTCAAAATCCAGTTTAAGGGAAGAATACACCTGACGGGGAAACAGGGGAGGTTAGAAATCACTTATGACCCCGTAAAGCGGAAATGGTATGCTCATCTCAGTCTTACGGTTGGGGAAAAACTTGAGGGTGGGGAATGGGTGAGCGTTCCAAGAACTCCAAAAGGAAGTCTTTTCGCTGGAATTGACTTGGGAGTGAATAACTTAATGGCCGTCTATGTCGAGAATGGAGAAAGCTTCCTCGTGAACGGAAGACCATTAAAGAGCATTGACTTTTACTGGCGGGAAAAGATTGCCAACTACCAGTCTAAACTTAACAAATCTGGAGCTAAAATGAGTAGAAAACTTAAAAGAATGCACGAGAGGGCAAAGCTCCAAGCCAAACACTACATTAACACGGCAGTCAGGCAAACGGTTAGAAGACTTTACGAGCTCGGTGTTTCTAAAATTGTGGTGGGTTATCCGAAGGGCATAGCAAGAAACTCTGATAAGGGGAAGAAGCAGAACTTTCTCCTCTCCCACGTCTGGCGGTTCAATTACGTCATCAAACGCTTGACTGAAGTTGCGGAAGAGTTCGGTATCTTCGTCGAGGTTGTTGGTGAGGCTTTCACTTCCCAGCTTTGCCCTCTTTGCGGCCAACGCCATCCTAACGGGAGAATCTTTAGGGGTTTGTTTAAGTGCCATGGAGAGGGCGTTGTTATGAATGCCGACTTGTTGGTGCCTTCAACATTTTGGAGAAGGCGATAAAAGCCATAACCCCGAGCCTTCCCGCTTTGGCGGGAGGTAGAGGTAATTGGGGCAAGACCGTCCCGGAGGGGTTCTCCGAACCCTCTTCAAAGAGGGTGGTGATGAGAACCCCTCAAACCTCTCCACCCTTGGCGAGGGGTTGAGCCGAACCCTCGCCCTTCAGGACGGAGAGGAGGTCATGCGGAGGATACTGTAATGTTCAGAATGGTTCATTCAGTGGGCCCGGAATAAAGAAGGAAGAAGAAACCCTCATATTTCGAGGACGTATTTCCTGCTCTCGTCGGAGAAGCCCTTGAAGCAGCCGAACTTCAGCTGGAGTATCGCCTTTTCAATGTTCACGACCTTCATCGAGGCCACGTGGGTCACCCCGGTGCCCTGGAGGAACTCCGGGAGAACCTGTCCCGTGGGGCCGGTCAGGAGGAAAATTCTGGCATTCTTTGCCCTGTCGAGGAGCATGTCGAGGGTTCCGTTGATCATGCAGGAGGCGCTCGCCATCACGGCGTCCACCTCTGGCAGGAGCCAGTACTCCAGGGAATCGCTCAGCGTTTCCCTGTCCCAGAGCTTTGGGTTTCTCTCGAAGACGTAGAGCTTGAAGCCCCTCTCCCGCAGGGCCCTGACTATCGGCGGCATGTTTCCGATGACCGCTACCTTTTCGATGTCACCGTCGAGCAGTTCCACGGCGTCAATCCACTTTGCACTGCCGAGGTCGATGTAGTACTGCGAAACCGCGTTTATCGCCGCCAGACCGAGGGACCTCTCGATGACGTTGAGGCTGTCGGCCTTTTCAATGAACGCCTCCAGAGCAAGCTCCTCGATGGAGTTGTCGAATCTCTGTATCTCCTCGGGGAGGGTCATGGCAACGCCGAGGGCTTTTCCCCTCTTTCCTTCAATCAGCACGTAGGTGTAGGGCAGGCCAAAGGAGAAGTCCAGAACCTTGAGCTCCTCGTCGATGAGCCTCAGGGCCTTTTTCTTAAATTCGGCCAGTAGCATACGAACACCTCATTTTTCAACTTTAATCCTCTTCAGGTTATCTATTCCCATCTCCGGTATTTTGAACCTTCCGCCTTCGTAGACCACCAGAGGGTTCTTTTCAAGGACGCTTTCAGGAGGACCCCCTTGTAGGTACCTAATGTCCTTTATAGAGCCGAGCTTCGTTTTGTAACCGCCGGTACCCTCAGCTTGGGGGAGCTTTCTTAGTTCATCGAGGGTTAGGTTCTTCTCTCCAGAGGGTCCAACCAGCGTTAGAACTACCGTCCATTTTTCCGTTGGAGTAACGGGGGATGTTGAGCTCGTCTGAGAAGACAGGTTGCCGTTTATGCATCCGCTTGATGCGATTCCAAGCAAGAGAACCAGATCAAAAGCAGCCCCACGTATCCCCTCATAGTCTTCACCAGGGGGATACACACCGTTATGGATTTGAACCTTTTGAGTAAATAATTTCGTTAAAGAAAACAAATCCGTTTACAAAAGCGACCCAGAAGTTTAAATTTTGTTTCATATGTAATTGCTACCGGTATGGAGCGGAAACTTGCCGTCGCCTTCGTCCTGTTCATCGTGTTCACATCCCTTCCGTTTCTGGTTAGGTTAGCCGAGGACAGGGTGTCCTCATCGCCGGTATCCCCTGGCTTGCCTTCGGCTCCAGTAAACGGGACTTACTACGTCGGTTTTGCAACGTCCCACGAGGGGGATGATGTCCTCTGCGTCGTCCGGCCGAGGCGTACGTCCCCAGGCCGGGAACGGATGTCACCCTCAATGTGACCGTGAAGTTCAAGCACGCACAGCCGTGTCCCTACTCCGACTGGGAAATCCTGGTTGAAAATCCCGACAACGTCAGGGTCGTGGACGAAACGGAGACAGAACTCACGGATCCGTACACGGCGTTTAAACAGTACACCGTTGAAGTCCTTGGCAACGGCAGTCTCGACGTGGTTTTCAAGTATGGTTCCGGCTGTCCCTATGGAACTGAGGAGAGGGTTACGATACGATTCTACGTTGGGGTTCCAGAGGGCAACGTTACCTCCAACCAGAGCGCCCCAACCCCTGAGGAAGTCCTCAACGTGACTGAGGTCAACGTTACCGGCACCGTGACTGCCGTGGATGAGGTTTCCAGGGTGGTGGTCGTTGACAACTACACCATTGAAATCCGAGGAAAATGGACGGGGCCGGATGGGCTCACCTACAACTGGCGCGAGATGCTGGCCCTTTTGAAGCAGGGCGAGAGTGTTGAGATACTAGCCAGCGAGGAGGGCTCGCTCAAGGCTGACGTGATAATCATCGATGGGAAGAGGTTCACGAGGGGATGAACATGGGTTACGGCCTGAGAATGTGGGTCTCACCGGTTCTCTTCGTCCTCTGGCTGGTAACGGGGATAACGGGTGTTATACTTCTTGTGGCGCCCCTGGCGGCCGAGCTGGGAGTCACCCTTCCCGTATCGCTAGCGGACACGCTCCACATATACCTTGGCTTCGCTTTCTTTGGCCTATCCTTCGTCCATATCGCCCTCAACTGGAGTGCCATGAGGGCGTACTTCCGGAGGCTCAGGGGTTAGGCAAAACCTTATACGCTTTTAGGTTAACCTAATTCCGGTGGTGACATGATAGCCTTCGGTCCAGTTCCATCGAGGAGACTCGGTAAGAGTCTTGGGGTAAACAACATACCCGACAAGGTCTGCTCCTATGCCTGCGTCTACTGCCAGATAGGCAGAACCCTGAGGATGGAGGTTGAAAGGAGGGCGTTCTACGAGCCGGAGCTGATCTTTGAGGAGGTTTCGAGGAAGGTCGAGAAGGCCGAAGCGGCCGGGGAAGAGCTAGACTACATCACCTTCGTTCCCGACGGGGAGCCGACGCTCGACGTAAACCTGTCCAGAGAGGTAGAGATGCTGAAAACCCTCGGAATACCCCTGGCGATACTCACGAACTCCTCGCTGATATGGCGGGAGGACGTCAGGGAGGAGCTTTTTGAGTTCGACTTCGTCTCCATGAAGCTCGACGCGGTGAGCGAACCCCTCTGGCGGAGGGTGGACAGACCCCACAAGAGCCTGAGGCTTGAGAAAATCCTCGACGGCATGCTGACCTTCGCGGACGGCTTCGGAGGAAAGCTCGTTACCGAGACCATGCTGATAAACGTTGATTACAACGGCGGGCTTGAGAGGATAGCGGACTTTCTGGCGGAGCTCAAGCCGGACAGGGCATACATAGGAATCCCCACGAGGCCTCCGGCCGAGCACTGGGTCGAACCGGCGGACGAGGAGACGATACACATCGCATACCAGCTGTTCAGCGAGCGCCTTGGGGAAGAGCGTGTCGAGTACCTCATAAGCTACGAGGGGAACACCTTCGCCTCAACCGGGAACGTTGAGGAAGACCTGCTGAGCATAACCGCCGTGCACCCGATGAGGGAAGAAGCCGTGAGGGAGCTCCTGAGAAAAGCCGGGGCGGGCTGGGACGTGGTGGAGGGGCTTATCAGGGACGGAAAGCTGATCGAACTCGAATATGGAGGAAGGCGCTTCTACATGCGCGCCCTTCCGAGCAGGAGAAAACCTTAATTATTCGGGAAACTAGTTTGTCCTGGATGGCCATGTGCGAGTACACCTACGAGAACGGGCGGAGGTGCAGGTTGAAGCCCATCGAGGGCTCCACCTACTGCCCCCTTCACATACCCTACGACGAGGGCGAGAAGCTTTTGGGGGATGAAATAAAGAGGGTGAAGGAGGAGACCTTTCTCAAAAGGCTCAGGGTGGGCCAGACCTATTTTGAGGGCGTTTACCTCTACGACGTCAAAATAAGCGATTTCAAAGCCGAGAAGCCGATAGTGTTTAAAAACTCCCACATCAGGACGATACTCTTCGACGGCGTTAACGTGCCGGGTGTAACCTTCTACAACTCCACGGTGGGCAGGCTGGTCGTCTTTGAGAGCGAGCTTGGAACGTTCACCGTTCACGGTTCCCACGTTTTCGGCCTGAACCTGCTGCGGGTTGGGTTCTCCAACTCGGTTTACATCAGGAATTCGAGCGTTCGCTACGTCATGATAAACTCAACCGAGTACACCGGCAAGGGGGAGGAGGGCGAGAGGGAGTACGGGGAGCGCAGAACTGCGACCGGGAGGATAGAGCTGAGCGACCTGAGTGAAGTCCGCAGGATTGGAATAAACGTTCGCTATCCTCTTCTGCGGAAAATCCTCGAGGAACACGGCATAAAGCCATCCGAATCGCGCGAGAGGGCCGTTAAGGCCACCGCCCTCGTTCTCCGGGACATAGGCTTCGACCAGTCGGCGCGCTTCAAGAGGCAGGTCAGGCTGAGCGTGCGGCGGTTCCACGGCAACCTCGTGCTCGAGAACCTCAACGTCTTTGGCCACGCCGAAATCCTGGGAAGCTGGCTCAGGAATCCCGAGTTCGTGCACACGAGGGTCATGGGCAACCTGATATTCCGGAAAGTATCTTTCCACGGCGACTTCGCCTGGAACTCCACGGTTCTGCCCAACATCCCGGTGGAACTCAACGTCGAGGGCTTCGTTGAAGTCGAGGACTGTAAGTTCAACAGCCACCGCGCGGCCGGGGTTCTCTACCGCCTCGCCAGGATAAGCTGGGAGCGGAACGGGGACTTTGAGAGGGCCGACCGCTACTACTACCTGGAGATGGTGGCCAAGAGGAACTCCCGGCTGAGCGGCAGGAGGAAGGGGATTAAAAGGCTCTTCATGAGGATGGAATCCGCCTTCGAGTGGCTCTTCGCGGATTTGACCTGCAAGTACGGCACCGACTGGAAGAGGCCCATACTCATATGGCTCGGCGCGGTCAACGTCTTCTTCCCGGTTCTGTTCTCCCTGACGCGGAGCGTCGAGGGCATCTCCGGAAGCATGGGCTTCCTCGACTACGAATACTTCAGCGTTGTTACCGCGACGACCCTTGGGTACGGCGACTACCACCCGATAGGTGTGGGGAGGGTTATAGCCTCGGTCGAGGCCCTGTTTGGCATGTTTATGTGGGCGGTCTTCCTGACGGTGTTCGCGAGGAAGTACATGAGGTGATACCATGCGCGTTGGACTGATAATCAATCCCATAGCTGGAATGGGCGGGAAGGTGGCATTGAAGGGCACGGACGGCGTCGTTGAGGAGGCGATAACGAGGGGTGCAAGGCCCATCGCGGCCGACGTTGTGAGGCTTTTCCTCCACGAGCTGAGCAACTACGCGGAGGGAAAGGAGGTCGAGTTTTTAACCGGCCCCGATGGTTTGGGGGAAGAGGTTCTGGCGGAGTTCGATTTTCCCTACGAGGTCATCGGACACAGGAATGTACGTTACCGCGAAGTCCTCGGCGTTAGGATTCCGGATACGGATAGCGACGACACGAAGGAACTCGTGAAGAGAATGTTAGGACGGGTTGAGCTGATAGTCTTCGCCGGCGGCGACGGAACCGCGAGGGACATCGTGGAGGCAATAGACGAGAAGACGCCCCTCCTCGGCATTCCAACCGGCGTCAAGATGTACTCTGGAGTTTTTGCGTATTCACCGGAGGATGCCGCGAGGCTCCTAGTGGAGTTCCTCAGAGGGAACGCCAACCTGGGGGAGAGGGACGTGAGGGACATAGACGAAGATGCCTACAGGCACGATGAGGTTAAGGCGAGAACCTACGGAAGGGCCCTCGTTCCGGTGGTTGAGACCCTGATCCAGGGCAGTAAGGAGAGGATTCCTGTCGATGAGGAGGACGAACTTGATGCGATAGCGGAGGCAGTGGTGGAGGAAATCCTCGAGAACGATGGAATATACTTCCTCGGTTCCGGTTCAACAATAAAAAGAATAAAAGACAGGCTCGGCATCGATGGAACGCTCCTTGGGGTCGATGTTGTGGAGGTCAGAAACGGGAAGACCAGACTCCTCGTAAGGGATGCAGCCGAGAAGGATCTTCTACAGTTTGTTGGAGATAGTCCGAGGGTCATCGTCACCGTAATAGGCGGTCTTGGGTTCATATTCGGTAGGGGAAACCAGCAGTTCTCGGCCGAGGTTCTGAGGAGGATTCCCAAGGAGAACATAATAGTTGTGGCAACGCCTTCCAAGCTCAGGAACGGCTCGCTCAGGGTTTACACCGGCGACAGGGAGGTTGATGAGGAGCTGCGCGGCTACATCCGCGTCCGCGTCAGCCCCTGGATGGAGCGGATGGTGAAGGTCGTTTAGGGGTCTGTCCATCGTGAGTTTTTAGGGAGGAACATGAATAAACGTCCTCCCGTTCAAGTCCACCCTCACGACGGACTTGGGGCTCATCAGCCTCAACTCCCCTCCGGGTTCATTGGAGAGTAAATCACGGGCCTCACCCCCGCTCAGGGCGACCCCAACTCCCCGAACGAAAACATTAAACGCACCAAGGAACTGCCTATCGGCCTTAAACCTGCAGTTAAAACACTCCACCAGCCCGTTTCGGGACTCTAACCTACTCCCACACACCGGGCAGGTGGAAGAAGTGCCAGCAGGATTAACAAACTCGATTGGAACACGGTAAGAGAGCTTCCGAACAATCTTACCCCAAGTCGAATGGGAAAGTTTGCGGTTGAACTTTCTCGAACCGTTCTCCAGCATTTTGAACTTGTTTAAATCTTCGAAAACGAAAACCGTATCGGGAAACTCTCTTGAGAGCTGAACGGCGAGTTTATTTAAGAAATCCTCAATTCTATTCCTCCTACGCGCGTAATACTTCCTAAGGAGCATTCCAATCCTCTTTGGGGCTTTCCGCTGGATACTCTTTAGCTTATCAATAATCCCATCGTAGGTTTCCGCAATCCTGTGAAGTTCACTCAAATCCACCTTAATCCAGCCTTTCTCCGGATGATAAACGTCGAAGCTCATTAAGTTGCTGTCAATCCCGAGTTTAATCCTTCCATTAAACTCAAGTTCTTTCGAGAAGGTCAGATAAACGTCCCTCTCTCTAATTATCAGTTCCCCAACCTTCCAGCCTGCAATCCTCTCGTAAAACCATTCTCCAGAATAGTCGAGTTCGAGGTATTCCTCCCTCGGTTTGACGGTTATCCTGATTTTCGAGCCTTCAACCTTCATTAACGTGGTCTTAACTCGCACGAACTTCCTCTTTACTACTGGTTTTCTTCTCTTTCTCCTTCCCTTCAGGTAGTTCTGCCTCCAGCTCTCAAGGATTGAGTAGGCGGTTTTTATCGCCGAATCAACGTAGTGTTTGGCAAAAGGCCAGTTCTTGAGGAGTTTATTCCTCAATTCCCTCTTGAACTCGCTGGATTTTGGGAAGTAGGGGATTAGTCGAGTTGTCTCGTAATACTTGTATTTTCCGTTTCCAATGGAGTAGCGGTGTTTGACTTTCTTTTCCTTCCAAGTCGTGTTTTCCCAGATTTCATCAATCGCCCGCTGGAGGATTCGCCTGTACGCGGTTAATAACTCCTCAACGTTCCAGTCGTGAGTCATCTTGTAAGTGAGAACGATTTTCACTCACTCTCGACCTCCTCGATAAGTTTTTTCATGCTTTCCGTGCGTTTTACATTTTTGGGTTGGTACAGGGGCATATTTCATTTGCTTGTTTGAGAGTGTAGAATCTCGTTCTCCACCCAATGTACCTACTATTAATCATGAAAACTCTTAAAACTTCCGCTCAAAACGAACAGTTGAGGTATTAAACCAGAAGCCGTTTATAGAACCTCTCCCTATTCTCAATCGGTGAACCGCATGAAGTACAGCCGTATAGCGGTTAGGCTCTTTGAGCGTGAGGGGGAGGACACCTTCTACGACCCCGTTTACCACGGTAGGACTCTCAAGGTCTTTGGAATGGACGAGTGGCCGGGGAAGGCCCTGAAGTACTTCGCGGACAGGTACCGGGAGATTGACTACGGGGCAGTTATCTTCGACACGGAGGGAGACTTTCCGGAGGAGGGGTTTGACACTATCATCAGGGTGAAGGACGGCCAGGGAACGGGCCTCGACCCAATAGCCCTCGCGGACAAAGGCATTCTCGATGGTTACACTGCAGCAACGATAGTCCAGACCGTTTACGGGCTCGACAGAACCCTGACAGAGAGACTTTACGCCGATTTCTTGGCCGGAAAGGTGAAGAGCGTTCCCGAGGCCATGAAGTCGGATGGAAAATACGCCGAGGTTATCCGGGAGAGCTACACACATTTGGATGAGGCATTCTATTCCGGAAAACCGCCGGAGTTCGGGAAGAACATCCTGGTGGAGCTAGGGGAGACATACAGCATAACCCTGGCTGGCATAGCTTTTCTTGTCGTGAGCGCGGTGGTCAGACACAGGAGGAACACCATGATAGGTATCAACGACGCCGCCGTCCTGGCATACACCACAGCTGGTGGTGCCGCTATACCGCTGATAACCCGCCCAATGAGGGCGAGGGTAACGGTTCTCGCAACCCAGTACGCGATAGACTCGATAATGAACCTGGCCGGCCCGAGCTTGGTTCTCTACCACGACCCGGACATTCAGAGCGTGATCTATGAGACGAACGGCGTTCCACTGGGCCCGATGAGGAAGCACGTCCACAAGGGGGAGGCGGCCTTCATCTACCGCACCCCGGAGACGATAAACGTGGAGTGGGGGGAGTTTCTCCACTAATCCCTCAAACTTTTTACCAGCTCCTCCATTACTCCGAGGAAAGTCTCGACCTCTTCGAGGCTGTTGTAGACATGGAACGAGGCCCTTACGGTGCCGTTTATTCCGAGCCTCTTCATGACAGGTAAAGCACAGTGGTGGCCGGAGCGGACCATTATGTTGTGGTTGTCGAGGATCGCGGCAACGTCGTGGGGGTGAATGCCGGGAACGTTGAAGCTCACGACACCGGCGTGCTTCTTCAGGTTCCTCGGCCCGTACCACGGCACTTCCAGCTCGTCAAGCCCCTCTGTTATCCTCTTGACGAGCTTGTGCTCCTGTCTCTCGATTTTGTCGAGGCCTATCCTCTCGATGTACCTTATTCCAGCGGCGAGACCTATCGCACCGCCTATGTTGGGCGTTCCAGCCTCGAACCTTTCCGGCGGCTCGGCCAGCTTGTATCCCTCCAGTCCAACGTCTTCTATCGTTCCTCCACCTATCAGCGGCGGTTCGAAGATATCGAAGAACTCCTCATTGATGTAGAGAACGCCTATCCCCGTCGGTCCCATCGGCCCCTTGTGGCCCGAAAGTCCCAAGAAGTCCGCGTGGAGCTTCTTCACGTCCACCTCCATGTGGCCGGCGCTCTGGGCAGCATCAATGACAAATATCGCCCCCGTTTCCTTCGCCATCTTGCCCAGCTCTTCAACCTCATGGATAACGCCGAGGGCGTTGGAGACGTGCTGAACGGCTACCAGCTTCGCGTCCTTGATCTTCTTCTCCGCATCGCTCAGGTCGAGGTTGCCCTCGTCGTCACCCTCTATGAACTCGAGCTTGAGGCCGAGCTTTTTGGCCAGCCTCTGCCAGGGGAGTAAATCGGAGTGGTGCTCGTAGGGCGTCGTCACTATCTTGTCGCCGGGCTTGAATAACCCCTCCAGACCGAGGGAGACCAGGTTGAGGCTCTCGCTCGTGTTCTTGGTGAAGACTATCTCTTCAAACTTGGCGTTGAGAAAATCTGCCGTCACCTTCCTGCTCTCCTCGTACTTGTGGGTCGCCATCTGGGAAAGCCTGTGTACTCCCCTGTGGACGTTGGCGCGGTACTTGAGGTAGTACTCGTTCATCGCCTCTATCACGGGCTTGGGGGTGAGCGAAGTGGCGGTGTTGTCGAAGTATATGACCTCATCAGTCAGGGGAATGTCCTTCCTAATGTCCTCCGGAATCCTCATGAGACCACCTCCAAAACTCCAGCGCAGTCGTAGATTATTCGAGCGAGCTCCTCACCCTTCTTTGAGTCCTCAAGGAGCTTGATTATTATCTTGCCGCTCGGGTAGACGCTCGTCTCGTAGCCCTCCATTTCGAGAATGAGCATCATCCCCGGCAGGAGCTTCTTCACGGTGTACCCCTTCTCCTTTAGGCACTGGGCGGTTCTCGTCAGGTCCACCTTCACCTTCCTGTCCCACGAGTAGCCGCTTATGACAACTCCCTTCATCGTTACGCAGGGCTTTGCGATTATCATCTCCCCCACCGGTTGAAATTGGAAAAAGAGCCTTATACGGCTTTCCCAAACCGAAGGTTAAGGACAAAAGTGGGAATCGTGAAAAGGGACTCAGCAGACCCTCGGAACCGGGTCTCCTGCGGGGGGTTCAAGGAAGCGCTTTCCGCCTATGCCTGTCTCCACGAGAACCTTGCCCCTGTAGTCCTCTATGACATCGCCGATTATCGCCGCGTTCTTCCCCCGCTCCGTGCTCCTCATCGCCTCCAGCGCCTCTTCCGCGTGCTCCCTTGGGACGATCATGACCACTTTGCCCTCGTTGGCAACATCGAAGGGGTTTATGCCCAGCATATCGCTGGCGGCCCTGACTTCCGGCCTCACGGGTACGTCGGTTTCCCTTATGAGTATCCCGACGTTGGCCTTCCTCGCCATCTCGTTGAGGGCGTTGCTCAGACCGCCCCTCGTGGGGTCCTTCATGGCGTGTATGTTCTCCCAGCCGATTGCTCCTGCCACGGCCTCCACAACCTCCCATATCGGGGCAACGTCGCTCTCAAGCTCTGTCTCGAAGGCTATGCCCTCCCTGTGGCTCATCAGCGCTATTCCGTGATCTCCAACCGTTCCGCTGACGAGGACGACGTCGCCAACTTCCGCTCCGGCGTCGCTTACCGGCCTCTCCGCGATTCCGATTCCGGCGGTTATAACGAAGATGCCTATCCCGTCCTCAACAACTTTGGTGTCGCCGGTGACGATGGGAACCGGCACCTCTCTGGCCGTTTCGTCCATTGAGCGGAGTATTCTCTTCAGATCTTCACCGTCGAAGCCCTCACCGATTATCATGGAGTTGGCCAGGGCAAGGGGCTTGGCCCCCATAACGGCCAGGTCGTTCACCGTTCCGCTGATGGCCAAGCGACCTATGTCTCCGCCGGGGAAGAAGAGTGGCTTGACCGTGTGGCCGTCTATTGTAAACACCAGGTGTTTATCGCCGAAAGGTATCGCTGCCCCATCGTCGAGGGCGTCTAAGCCTATCCCCCCGGCCGATTTCAGGCTCAGGCTCTTTAGTACGACGTCCCTTAGGAGCTCCTCCATTATCTCTCCGCCTGCACCGTGTTCGAGCTTTATCTTCATGTTTCTCCCTCCGGATAACCGTGCAGCAAACCTGAATTTAACTTTTCCTCACAGCATCAGGTCCTCCTTCGTGATGTATCCCTCGAGGTACAGGCCGCCGAGGAAGGCCTGGCCGACGTTTATTCCGTTGTCGCCGCGCGGAACCTCGTGGGTCGTGTGGAACTTCAGGCCAGCGGCTTCGACGATCTTCCTGGCGGTCTTGACTATGAGCTCGTTGAAGGCGACGCCACCGCTTATTCCAACGTTCTTGACTCCGAACTCCCTTGCCCTCTCTATGGCCGTTTCTGCGAAAACCCTGCCGAGAGCAAGGTGGGCTGAATAGGCTATGTCCGCCGGACTGGCGGTGTCCATGACGTCAAGTGCCCGGGCGAAGAGCTCCTCCACCCTTATCAGCTCGCCGTCAACTGGAACTTCGAACTTCAGGTCGTTCTTCCCGCGCATCGCAAAGCTCTCCAGCTTCATGGCCGGCTCGCCCTCGTAATGTCTTCTGTACGCCACGTTGAGAAGAACTGAGAGGGCATCGAGAACCCTGCCGGTTGAGGACGCGTAGCTCGTGTTGACCTCCTTCGCCAGCTGGGTCAGCACGACGTTGAACTCCACCTTCCCGTAGCGGAGGCTCTCGATAGCCTTTGGGCAGCACCTCTCGATTATCCCCTCGAGCTCCTCGACGCCGTAGACCTTGCTCAGGATGCCCATCAGGGCCCTCAGCGGGTAGTAGCTGGCCAGATCTCCGCCGGGGAGTGGGTAGTAGTCTATGTGGGCCAGCCTCTCGACGTCCTCGTAGCTCAGGTATACCACCTCGCCGCCCCAGGTGTGGCCGTCGGTTCCGTAGCCGACGCCGTCAACGGCTATGCCTATTATCTCGTCCAGCTTCCGCTCGGCCATGACGCTCGCTATGTGTGCGTAGTGGTGCTGCACCTGGAGGAACTCCACGTTTAGCTCGTTGGCCATCTCCATGGCGAGCTTCGTGGTGTTGTAGCTTGGGTGTAGGTCTGCAACGATGAGGTCGAACTCGTTCACGCGGAGGATTCTCTTGAAGTGCTCTATAGCCTCCCCCATGAACTCGAGGACTTCGACCTTCGAGGTGTTCCCGATGTACTGGCTGGGGTAAACTTTCCCGTTTTTGGCGACGCCAAAGGCGTTGAGAAGCTCCGCCCCGACGGCCAAGCCGCGGTAGTTGAAGGGTATCTCTATGGGCAGCGGCACGAAGCCGCGGGAGCGCCTTATCACTGCCCTCCTCCCGTTGACGAACCTGATGACGCTGTCGTCGGTCCTGTTGAGTATCTTCCTGTTGTGGAGGAGGAAGTAGTCAGCGACATCCCTCAGCTCCTCGAAGGCCCGATCGTTGTCCTTGACCATCGGCATTCCCGGGTAGTTCGCAGAGGTCATGACGTAAACCTTACTCCTGCTCCAGTGGAAGAGTATGTAATGCGTTCCCGCGTAGGGCAGCATGACGCCTATGGTGTGGAGTCCCGGCGCGAGGTTCTCTGGGAGGGGGAAGGGTTCCTTCTTGCGGAGGGTTATTATCGGCCTCCTGTAGGAAGTCAGCTCCTCGAGTTCCTCCGGCGAGAGGAAGGCGAACTCCTCGACGGTCTCGACGTCCTTCGCCATTATCGCGAATGGCTTCTGCGGCCTGTGGGTTCTCCGCCTCAGCTCCGCGACTGCCTCCTCGTTGGTTGCGTCGCAGGCGAGGTGTATTCCACCTATTCCCTTGATGGCGACGATGTATCCCTTGTCTATGAGCTCGGCTGCCCTCTTCAGCGGGTCGCCGATGATTTCCTCTCCATCGTTCGTGTAGAGCCGGTAGCTCGGCCCGCAGACCGGACAGCAGACCGGTTCCGCATGGTAGCGCCTGTTGAGCGGGTCTTTGTACTCGCTCTCGCAGTAGTCGCACATTGGGAACTCTCTCATCGTGGTGTTGATTCTATCGTAGGGGAGGTCTTCGATGATTGTAAACCTGGGCCCGCAGTTGGTGCAGACGATGAATGGGTACATGTAGCGCTTGTCCGTCGGGTCAAAAAGCTCCCTCAGACAGTCGTCGCATATAGCTATGTCGGGCGGGATTATCGAATCCCCGCCTTCCCCGCCCTGGGAGCTCTTCTCGATGTAAAAGCGGTCAAAGCCCTGGGGAGAGAGCTCTTTCTTCTTTATCATCTCTATCCGCGCGAGTGGGGGAAGCTTCTCCCTGAGGTCTCGCAGAAAAGCCGCTATATCCTCCTCCCTGCCCTCGACGACTATCTCAACCCCAGCATCGCCGAGGTTCTTGACGTAGCCCCGCAGGTTGTTTTCGTGGGCGATTCTGTAGACGAAGGGCCGAAATCCGACGGCCTGAACGATGCCTTGAACGTGAAGTCGGTAGGCCTTCATTCCTCTCACCGGTTTCTTCTTGGTAATCCGGGCCTTTATAGGTTTCTAAAACCAAAAGTTAAAAACCGGAGAGGAGTTTTCAACCTTTAGTGTTAGAACAAAGCTCCGTATTTGTAGAAGATGCTGCAGGTTCCTTCGTAGGAGACCATGCATGGTCCTATTGGACTCCTCGGCGTGCACGTCTTGCCGAAGTGTGGGCACTGCGGGGGCAGCGCCAGACCGCGAAGGATGGCGCCGCAGATGCAGCCCTTTTCGAGGTCCGGGAGCTCGGGAACCTCCGGGTCGTAGTACGTCCTTATCTCCAGCTCCTTCCACTCCTTCCTAAGCTCAAGTCCGCTTTCGGGTATGGTTCCGAGGGCGCGCCACTTGGCGTCGGTGACGTCGAAGAACTTCTCGATGAGCCTCTGAGCCGTTACGTTGCCCTCGTACTTGACAACCCTCGTGTACTCGTTGAGTATCTTGACCTCGCCGTTCTTAACCATCCGTATGAGGAGCAGAATAGCCATCAGCATGTCCACGGGCTCGAAGCCCGCTATGACCTGCGGTATGCCGTAGTCGGTCGTTATGTACTCCCAGCCTTTGACGCCTATTATCGTTGAGACGTGACCAGGGTCTATGAGCCCGTGGAAGCGCGTTCCGGCCTTCACGAGGGCCTCAACGGCAGGGGGAGTCAAGCGGTGGACGGAGTATATCTTGAAGTTCTCGAGGCCTTCTTCAACGACGGCGTTCAGCATTCCAGCGGCGGGAGCCGTTGTCGTCTCAAAGCCGGGACTGAAGTGGACAACGGTTCTTTCCGGATTTTCCTTGGCTATCTTGTAGGTGTCAAATATGGAATAGACCACCCTCACGTCGTAGCCCTCGCCCCTCAAATCCGCGAAGCTCCCGAGGGGAGTGGGGATTTTGTACATGTCGCCAAAGGTGGTCAGGATTATCCTGTCTCCCTCCGCGTAGGCCTCCTTCATAATCTCGCGCATCTTGACGATGTCCTCAACGGGGGTTATACAGACGGGACAGCCCGGCCCGCTGACTATCTTGACGTTCTCCGGCAGGAGGGAGCGTATCCCGGAGCGGGTTACAGTATCTTCGTGGGTTCCGCAGACGTGCATGAAGCGGAGCTCATCGAGACCCTTCGCCTCCTCGCGGATCTCCCTCACGACCTTCTGAGCCAGCTCCCTGTCCTTGAAGGCGTTCAGGACGTCGGTCACGTTCATCCCTCCAGCGCCCTCTCTACCTCTGCCCATGCCTCGAGTATCTCCAGCGCCCTCTCCTCGTCGAGCCTCTCTATTGCGAAGCCTGTGTGAACTATGACGTAGTCCCCAACCCCGGCCTCCGGAAGCAGGTCGAGGCGGACTTCCCTCTTGACGCCGCCGAAATCAACAACTGCGGTCTTACCGTCAACTTTGATAATCCTTCCTGGGATCGCCAAGCACATTTTCTCTCACCTGTGATTAGTTCGTGGCCGCCTTTTTAGGGGTTTTTTAAACCTCTGGTTTTCAACCGCTCCCGAGGGCCCCGGCCAGCGATTCTGCGAGTGTTTTCGCCCGTTCGATTATAATCTCGCTCGGCTCCTGGAAGAGGCCCAGAACGGCCGGCTGGCAGCCGATGAGGACGAACTCCGCGTTGAGGCGTGTCTTCAGGTAGCCCACCAGAATCTTGAGCGGCAGGCTGTGGGTCGAGACCGCCTCTCCGAGAGTCCCCTCCGGGTCGGCGATTATGACCTCTCCGTGCTCCCCGCCGAAGTCAACCGCATCCACGAAGACCACCAGATCCGGCTCGAATTTTGTTATCTTTCCCGTGTAGCTCTCCGGAACCTCACCGCAGTTGAGGATGAGAACGTTTGGGTTGTTCACCAGTCCCTTCAGCTTCTCGGCAACGATGACGCCGAAGGCATCGTCCCCCCTAACCTCGTTCCCTATTCCGCAGACGACGACCCGTTTAGCCCTTCTGAGGAGTTTGGAGAATTCCATAGTTTCACCTTTAACGGGCTTTAGGATGAAGAAAAGAAAAACCCTTCGCTAAATCCTCTCCGCGACCTCCCGTATCCTCTCCGCGAAGGCCGTCCTCAGGAACTCATCGGGCTTCCCTATCTTGTCTTCCAGGTCCCTGTACAGCGGTATGCCGGTTAGGTAGGGCACGTCAAACCTCTTTGCCAGCTCCTCTATGTCTTTCTCCTCGTCCAGCTTAAGATTCTCGACGATTCCGAGGATTTTGTATTCCCTCTCCCTCAGAACCTCGATGAGCTTTCTGACGACGTTAATGGCCAGCTTTGACGGTGTTGCCACCACGATGAATTCACCCTTCTTGAGGAAGCGCATGACGTCGAGGAACTGGTCTCCAAGGCCGGGCGGCATGTCTATGATGAGGTAGTCCAGCTCGTCCCAGCGGGTTATTGTGAGGAGTTCTATGAGGGCGTCGCTGACCTCCATACCCCTCATGGGCGTCGGCTTGTCCTCGGAGTAGTAGACGATGCTCATGAACTTTATCCCGTGAACCGTCGGAGGGATTACCCCGTACTCCTCCTCCGGGAACTCCTTTGGCTCGAAGCCGAGGATAACGTGGTCGCTCGCGCCGTGGAAGTCGAGGTCGAGAAGGCCGACTTTGTAACCCTTCTCTGCCAAGACAAGGGCCAGCGTGGTGGAGACGAGCGACTTGCCAACTCCGCCCTTCCCACTGACGACTGGAATTATGCGCTTCACATTCTCAAGCCTGCCCTCTATGCCCTTGACGCGCGGGTCTATGCTTATCATGCCTCCCCCTCCTTCTCGATCTTTATGCCGCTTATGTAAACTCCCCTACCCTTGACCACCTCAAAGTCCCTGCTGCCGCACTTCGGACAGGCGAGGAAGGCGTGCACAACCTCAGGAATAAAGTGTATGTCCTCCTTTATGCGCTCGTCGAAGTTTCCTTTGACCTCTTTAAGCTTCCACTCATGGCCGCAGTCCCTGCATTTAAAAACGGCCTCCTCCTCCACGAACTCTATCTCTGCCCCTTCTCCAATGGTCCCCTTGAGGAGCTCCTTCATCGCGAACTCGACTATCTCGGCGTTGACGTCCTGAAGTTCGCCGAGAACGACCTGAACGGCGAGGAGCTTAGACGCGCCTTCGTTTTGTGCGTAATCCAGGGCTGTTCTAACTATCCCATCGGCGAGTGCCCACTCGTGCATGGTATCACCACCAACTTTTTCAGTGCTATCCTTAAAAAGGGTTGAGTTTTTAACCCTATGTTTATGTCTTCCATTACCAGGGATTAAACTTCCCAATTCTGACCTCAAAAGGCTTTTAAGTCTCCAATAAGATCCCTCTCAGGGAGAGAAATGTAACACAAACACTCCCACGGGGCCATGAAATCCCGTATGGTCTTCTCCATAATCCTGAACTTTGTCATTACAATAGCTGAGGTCATAGGTGGAATTCTCTCCGGCAGCTTGGCCCTTCTGAGTGACTCCCTCGTCGGCGTTGCACTATTCCTGCTCGTGGAGGCCTACAAGCGCTTCAGGGACCCCAATCCAATAGACACAGCGCTCATGCTTGTGGTGGCGGTTATTGGACTTCTGGCTAACCTCCTCCTCGTTCTCCTCCTCCACGAGCATGCTCACGAGAGCATCAACGTCCGCTCCGCTTACCTTCACCTCATGAGCGACACGCTGTCTTCTGTGGCTGTAGTGGCAGGTGGTCTGGCTATACGATACTACGACCTCGTCTGGATAGACCTCCTTGTCACGTGTTCATTTCCCTCTACATCCTCCGCGAGGGCTACGATATCCTGAAAGAAAGCGTTGAGGTTCTCATGGAAGCATCGCCCGAACTCGACTTCGATGCAATAAAGGCAGAAATCGAATCGATCCCTGGCGTTAAAAATGCTCACCACTTCCATGCATGGCGCATTGGAGAGAAGGAGATACACTTCGAGTGCCACGTTGCTGTGAATGACATGTCCCTAAGCGAGGCTCAGTGTATCATTGATGAGGTCGAGAAGATTCTGAAGAAGTATGGAGTAACCCACGTCACAGTGCAACTCGAGGTGAACCGCTGTGAGCAGGGACTGCTCTGCCCAGATGCATGAAAAAGTTTTAATTAGAGGCTCTTCTCATTTTATTTGGGTGACCTAAAACGAACTACCCGGAGTTAGCCCTCATAGCCTTTGTCCTCAGCGTTGTCTTCTCGATAGGGGGAGTAGGCTCGGCGATAGCGATAGTTCCGGTTATGGGCTGGCTTGGAATCCCGTTGATGAGCGCCAAGCCAACCGGTCTCTTCATAAACACCCTCTCGATGCTCTCTGCAACGGTCAGGAACCTCAAGGCTGGAAAACTCGACGTCCGCTTCGGCCTTCCAATACTCCTCCTCGCGACGCTCATGGCTCCCGTCGGGGCCTACTCCGGAAAGTTCGTCCCCCACAGGGCCGTTCTCGTTGTCTTTGTGGGCTTCCTCCTCTACTCGGGAACCATGATGCTCTTCTTCAGGCCAAAGGCGAGGGGAAGCGGTAAAGGTACGGTTGAAGGCATTCTCATCGGCGGAATCGCAGGATTCCTCGGGGGACTGCTGGGCGTCGGGGGCGGCGGGATAATAAGCCCTGCCCTTATCCTCCTCGGTCATGAGCCCAAGAAAGTTGCCGCAACTACAGCCCTCGTCGTCTTCTTCTCATCTTTCAGCGGCTTCCTAACCTACTGGGGTATGGGAACCCTCGACTGGAGCCTTCTCCTCTGGGTCTCGGTTCCTGCCATAGCCGGGGGCTGGTTTGGAACGCATCTGATGCATTCCAAAATGAGCTCAGAACATGTTAAAAAAGTGATAGGGGCGATAATGTACGTCATAGCGATTAAGACGCTGCTCGTCGCGCTCTCCTTCTGAAGACGAAGTTCTTCAGCGTCAAAGCCCCTGTTACCAGCCACATCGCCAGGAGCAGCCAGTACATGGCGAAGCCAAAGTTAATGATTGCACCTATTCCGAACGTCGTTCCAACGTTGTATGTGGCACTCACGTAGGCTCCAAAGGGGAAGATGAAGGCCCACCAAGCAAGGCTGTAGGGCAGGTTGAGCTTTCTGACATAGTGGAGCGTTAAGATTACTGCCATGGCAAACCACCAGACGCCAAAGCCCCAAAATATTAGACCAAAGACTAAGAAAGGTTCCTCGAGATTTATGAAGTCGCTGGCCTTGATGAGGGCGTAGAGGGTGCTCGTGCCCGCTCCTATTGGTCCAAGGTTAATCCAAATTGACGGAGCGATTCCGCAGGGCATCGGCTCGTGCTTTATGAAGCGGTAGAACACTATCGCGAGGAGGGCTAAGTAGAGGAAAAAGCCCGCGCCCCAGGCGAAGTAGTTGATGAAGGTCATAAGTTCCTTCACGGTTCCCGAGGAGAGAGCCATGAGCTTGGCCCCGCTGATGGGAATTACTATCAACCCAACAGGCGGGATGAACCAGGCGGGCGTTATGGCCTTGGTATCCACGCCTTCACTCGTGAAGACAAGGTATGGAATCAGCAGGGCGAAGAATATCGTCAGCGGTGTCCCGGCGAGCCAGAAGGTCCATGCCACACTTGTATTCCCGAGGATTGTGAGGTAGTCCGCGGAGAGCACGAGCATTGCAATGGCTATCGTCCCGTAGAAATTGCCGAGGACTGGATGGTGCAGATCCGCCAGAGCGTTCTCCCTGTATTTGATCCATCTGAGAACCCACGGAATCAGCAGAACGAAGAAGAGGACGGTGTTAAGATAAACGAGGAACCCGGCGAAACTTTTGATGATTGGGAGCTTCGAGGAGTAAGCTTTGCTCACAAGCGCCAAAGCTCCTGTGCCCATGACGCTCGCGAACCAGCTCGGCGCGAAGTCTTTGATTCCCATGAGACCACCAGATTGAATGAAAAAAATTTCATTTAAAAGCTTTGCCACGGATTAGGGGTTCAGTGGCCGTGCTTGGTGGCCTCTATCCGCTCTTTCCAGTGTGGGTCAACTTCAAGAACCTGGTGTATGAAGGCCTCAACGACGTCTTTAACCCTTCCGTAGGCCCCGGTAACGACGGTTATCCCAAGGCTCTCGAAGTATGCCATGGCCTTCCTGCCCATGCCGTAGGCCAAAACGACCTCGCCGCCGTGCTCCTTCACGAAGTTTGGAATGTCTCCAGGGCCGTGCTCTTCGAAGGGAACCTCGACGACTTCAGCGCCCTTGATGGTGCCATCATCAACCTCAACGAACGCGAAATATTTCGCCCGGCCGAAGTGTTCGCAGACCTCGCTCTCCAGCCCTCTCCCATCCTTCAGGGGAACCGCGATTCTCATGGGATCACCACTATTATGAAAAAACCTTCACATATAAAGCTTGTGCATATGCACACTGGTTCTGGGAGAAGATAAAAGGGAAATCAGAGCTCCGCCTCGCCGAGGAACTCCAGAAGGTCGAGCAGGCGCGGGTCCTTGACCTTTTCCAGGGCTTTGCTCGCCTCTTCTCCCTCTATTTTGCCGTCCTTGTAAAGTGCTATGGCCTTCACCGCCTCAAAGAAGTCGCTCAGCTCCGGGAGCGCCCTGGCGAACATGTCCATGTGAAGGTAAACCGTCTCGAAATCGTCTTCGAGCATCAGCTGCCAGAGGATATCCATCAGTGAGCCGAAGGCCACGTCCTCATAGTCCGAGCCTCTGGCGTTGACGAGGGCGTAGAGACACTCCTGCAAAGCGGCCTCGTAGTTCTCGTCCTCCTCGAATATTTCCTCGAAGCTCAGGTGTATCTCCACGAGAAGGTCTTTTTTGTCCTCCGCCAGCGGGAGCAGTCCTGCAAGCATGGCCTTTGCCTCGTAGGTCTCACCCGCCTCGAATACCACGTAGGCCCTGTGTATGTCTATTCTGAGAATCTCCTCCTCTTTTCCGAGTTCTTTGTAGATGTCCTTTGCTTTTTCCATTAGCTCGATTGCCTTCTCGTACTCCTGAAGCTCCTCGTGGATGAGGGCCATACTGTAATACACCTTTGCCACGTTCTCTTTGTTGCCCCTTGCGGTTTCCTCTTCCAGGAGGGAGCGGTGGAGGTCGAAGCTCTTCTCAAGCTCCCCAATGAGGTAGTACAGATCCGCCAGCTCGAACTTAATCTCAAAGGTGTCTTCCTCTTCGACCAGCTTCTCAAACTCGCTCAGCTTGTCAATCCCCAGAAGCTCGCTGAAGTAGTAAACGGTGAGCTTGTAAAGTTCAAAGTCTCTACACTCCAGGGCGAGCTTTTCGGCCTTCTCGAGAACCTCTTTAAGCTCCTCGTCGCCCAGCTCGTCAACCCTGTGGTACAGAAGGTCTGCGACCTTTTTGCAGTCCTTTTCCTCGATTGCCTTCAGAATCTCCTCCATCTCAGAACACCTCAGAATAATTAGCCGTCCGGAAGTATTTAACGTTTGGCATGCTTAGGTTTTTAATCTCCGCGTGGAAACTATGAACATGCTTGAAGTGATTTTCCTTGGCACGGGCGGCATAATGCCCACCAGAGAGAGAAACGTTCCGGCCATAGCGCTCCGCTACAAGGGCGAGGTTATACTCTTCGACGTCGGAGAGGGCACGATGAGGCAGATGAACACCGCTAAACTCAGTCCGATGAAGGTGGAGAAGATCTTCATCACCCACTTCCACGGCGACCACTACCTTGGCCTGGCCGCCTTGATACAGACGATGAACCTCTGGGACAGGGAAAAACCCCTCCACATTTACGGCCCCAAGTACACATTCGAGTTCGTCCAGCACTTTCTCCAGAGCGGCTTCTTCAGGCCGGGTTTCGATATACACGTCCACGAGCTTGGCGAGACGAGGCTGAAGTTCGGGGACTACGAAATCTGGAGCTTCAAGGTCGAGCACGGCGTTCCCGCCCTAGGTTACGTCTTCAGGGAGAAGGACAGGCGCGGAAAGTTTCTCCCGGAGAAGCTCGCCGAGTACGGGCTGAGCGAGGGGCCGATACTCGGGAAGCTCGAGCGGGAGGGTCAAATCGAGTGGAACGGCCGGATAATCCGCCTCGAGGACGTCACCGGGCCAAGGAGAAAGGGCCTCAAGGTCGTCTACACCGGCGACACCGAGCCCGCTGAAAGGGTCAGGCTCTTCGCTGAGAGGGCAGACCTGCTTATCCACGAGGCAACCTATCTGAATCCCGCCCACAGGGGCGATAGCTATCACTCGACGGTTGAGGAGACCTGCGAGACGGCCAGGAGGGCCAAGGTTAAGCTCCTTGCCCTCTTCCACAGGGCCTTCCGCTACACCTACGACGAGTACCTGAGCGAGGCCTCGCGAATATGCCGCGAGTTCGGGGTTGACTTCGTGGTTCCGCGGGACTTCGACCTTTTGATGTTTAAATCGGGCAAATTCAGCGTGAGAAACCTTCTGGAGGAGAGAGGATGAGCTATCTTCGCTACGTCAAGCTCATAGGCACGATGCACGTTTCGCCGAAGAGCAGGGAAGAGGTGATCAGGACGATACTCGGTGAGAGGCCCCATGCCGTCGCGATAGAGCTCGACAGGGCGCGCTTCTTAGCCATGAACGAGAACCGGCGGCTAACTTTGGAGGAATCACTGCGCTTCGGCAGGAAGGGATTGATAAACTACGCACTCGCGAAGGTCGAGGAGAGACTGGGAGAGGAGTTCGGGATGAAGCCCGGCGAGGAGATGAAAGCAGCTATAAGCGCCGCTCAAACCCTTGGTATCCCCCTCTACCTCATAGACGAGGACATAAACGTCATACTCTCCAAGATAGCCGCCGCCCCGGGGAGGGAGAAGCTTCTCATGGCCCTGGAAGCCCTGGGAATATTCCTGCCCGTTAGGCTCGGCGAGCCCTCCGACCCAATGGCCGAGTACAGGGTCATGATGGTGCAGTTCAAGCGCCGCTATCCCTACCTCTACCGCGTTCTGGTCGAGGAGAGGAACGAGGTTATGGCGAGGAACCTCGTGTCCATAGTCGAGAACCTGAAGCTCCGGGGGGTTAAGAGGCCACGGGTTATAGCCGTGGTTGGCCTCGGCCACAAGCCCGGGATAGAGCACCTTCTCGATAGGGCCCGGGAAAGGAGATTCCTCTCACCATACTGGACCACGGGGGTGTGATGGAAAGGAGACAGCTGGTCTGCCCGCTCTGCGGCGGAACGGATTTCAAGGTTGAGGAGGGGAAGATAGACAGCAAATGGGGTTTCACGGCTCACAAGGTAAAGATAATCATCTGCAGGAACTGCGGCTACCTGACCTCCTCCCCGTACTGAAGAGTTAATCCCTTGCCATTGGTGGGGAGGTTTGAGGGGTCTTTCCTACTCCTGCCACCAGTTTCGGATCATGCGACCCCTCGGGACGGCCTTGCCCCAATTACCTCTACCTCCCGCCAAAGCGGGAAGGCTCGGGGTTATCGTTCTAACAACCCTCTTCAGGATGTTGAAGGCACCAACAAGTCGGCATTCATAACAACGCCCTCTCCATGGCACTTAAACAAACCCCTAAAGATTCTTCCATCTGAATGGCGTCGGCCACAGAGAGGGCAAACCTGAGAAGTGAAAGCCTCACCAACAACCTCGACGGAGATACCGAACTCTTCCGCAACTTCAGTCAAGCGTTTGATGACGTAATTGAACCGCCAGACGTGGGAGAGAAGGAAATTCTGCTTCCGGCCCTTATCAGAGTTTCTTGCTATCCCCTTCGGGTAGCCAACAACAATCCTCGAAACCCCGAGACGGTAAAGCTTTTCCACCGTTTGCCTGACTGCCGTGTTAATGTAGTGTTTGGCTTGTAGTTTAGCCTTCTCGTACATTTTCCGGAGTTTCCTGCTCTTTTTACAGCCGGACTTATTGAGTTTCGACTGGAACTCGGCTATTCTCCCCTGCCAGTAAAAAGCTATGCTCTTCAACGGTCTGCCGTTCACGAGGAAGCTTTCACCGTTTTCAACGTAAACTGCCATCAGATTGTTCACTCCAAGGTCGATTCCTGCCGAAAGGTTGCCTAAGGGTTGTTTCGGAACTTCAACCCACTCGTCATTGATTAGTTTTTCTTCCACGGTAAAGCTCAAGTGAGCGTACCACTTCCGCCTTACGGGGTCGTATTGTATTTCCAGTCTTCCCTGCTTACCCTTCAGGTAGATCCTCCCATTGAATTGAATCCTCAGTCTTCCAAACTTTCCAAGGCGCCTCAACTCGATGACGTTCCCGTCGATTTTGTACTGATCGTTCCGGAGGGGAATTACGAAGAGTTTGCGCCCGTTCTCCTCCCGGACGAAACCGGGCGGTCTTGGCCTGAACCATTCCGGCAGTTCTCCAGTCTTTTTCTTTTTGTTGAGCCGGAAGAAGCTCCGCCAGCTTTCGGCGTTCTTCCTCGCCAACTGCTGGACTGTGGATCCCCCAATCCAGTTTTTGAACTCTTGGTAAGCTTCCTTTTCAGTCCCATTAAAATCAATCCTGCCGAATTCTTTGAATTGTTTTAAACGCTGGTAATTGAGCCTGTTCCAGATTACTGCCGAAGCGTGAGCTAACTCGAAGAGAGCTTTTTCCTGCTCCTTGCTCGGCTGGAGTTTGACCGTTACTGAACGCTTCATTTCAAAGTGTGGTATGATTTTTAGGCTTTAAAAGAGTATTGCTTTCTCGCCTGAAGGCTTATTGAGTGGTTGGGCACAATCTTTTTAAACCAAACCGGCCTCTCGGAGGCCTCAAGGTGGGAAAAATGAGCCAGAGAGTTGCCATTGCGGTGAGGAACGCATCGGTCGCAAACCGCTACCGCTATATCCCCAAGATGCCCAGGTGGTTCTACTCCTTCGTGCCGTTCAAGGTGGCCACCGGCGGAAGCTCCGCCCTGGTGAGCCTCTACCTCCTGGAACTCGGGGGGAACGCCTCAACCGTTGGATTGACCTTCGCTCTTGCAAGCCTAGCCTCGATGCTCGGCGCGCTGTTCTGGGGCAGGGTGAGCGACAGGACCCTGCGGAGGAAACCGTTCATACTCCTCGGCTTTGCCAGCGTTCCGCTCTTCCTCACGGCGATGGCCTTTGTGAAGACCCCAGCTCAGCTCATCGCGGTAAACACTGTATACGCATTTTTCCTCGCCTCCACCCTATCGGTCCCCATAGCCCTCGTGCTGAGGAGCGTCAGGAAGCACAGCTGGGACCACGCCATCGGCAAGTTCAACGAGATAAGCGGCTGGGGGTGGGTCCTCGGTCTAGTCCTCGGTTTCGGCCTGTCGAGGTTCCTGACCATGCCCCAGCTGTTCCTCGCCTTCGCCATCCTGGGCCTGCCCTCTGTCTTCATGGGGGAGCGGATGATACGGGAGGCTCCGATATACATCAACAGACGGGCTATCAAAGCGTTCGGCAACTACGTCGTCGAAAAGGCCCGCTACTTCCCCAGCTTCATACTCCACACCAACTTCAGCCTTCCAGAGGGCCTGGGGAGGTTCTACGTAGCCTTCCTGCTCTTCTGGATAGCGGCGGGCCTCTACTTCCCCCAGATGCCGGTGCTCCTCACGAGTGAGGGCTACACGAGGGAGGTTGTGTACCTGACACTCATAGCCAACTCCGCGGTCTCGGCGATGAACTACACCCGCGTCGGGGCCGCGATGAGAGGCGGAAAGGAAGGAATCCTGAAAAAGGGACTGCTCCTCCGCGCCGGGGCCTTCGCTACGATGGTGCTCGGAATGCTGGTCTCCCCAGCGCTGCTCCCGCTGGCTTTCGCCTCTTACATCCTTGCGGGTTACTCCTGGGCCTTCATCGGAATCTCCTCGACTGCCATAGTGAGCGAGAGGGCGGGAGAAAAGGAGAAGGGCAGTGCAATGGGGAGTTACAACGTCGTCAGCTCGGCGGGATACATCACGGGCAGCGCCATAAGCGGCACACTCATATCATCGGCGGGATTTGGTGCGGCGTTTGGCCTCGGGCTTGCCCTGATTGGGGGAAGCCTCGCCCTGCTGAAAAAGTGAGAGGAGTCAGAACTTGAGAACCCTGGCAAGAACTATTAGCGGGTCCCAGACGGGGGCGAAGGGCGGTGCGTATGCCAGGTCAGTGAAGAAGACATCCCTGGTCGTGAAGCCCGCGGTGAGCATCGTTGCGGCAGTGTCTATTCTCGACAGTATCTCGGCTCCAACCGCCTGGACACCGAGAAGTCTGTTGGTCTCGTTGTCGACGACGCCCTTGAGCCATATGTCTCTGGCGCCTGGGTAGTAGTGGGGCTTTGTTCTGGCCTTTATGAAGGCGGTCCTGACGTCGTAGCCCTCCCTGATAGCCTCCGCTTCGGTTAGACCGGTTTTTCCTATTTCCAGGTCGAGGAACTTGGTTATGCTCGTTCCAAGAACGCCCGGGAAGATCACGTCCCTTCCGGCGATATTGCTTCCGGCAACGTATCCCATCTTGTTTCCGGGCGGGGCAAGCGGTATCCAGACGCGCCTGCCGGTTATCAGGTGCCTCGTCTCAGCGACGTCACCGGCGGCGTAGACGTTCTCGACGCTAGTTTCCATCCTCTCGTTGGTCCAGATGGCCCCGGTCTCTCCAATCCTGACCCCCAGCTCCCTAGCGAGCTCGGTGTTGGGCTTTATGCCCGTCGCCACGATCACCATATCCGCAGGGTACTCACCGGCGTCCGTGATAACCCTCTCGACTTTTCCATCGCCCTCAAAGCGCATCGTTAGTTCCTGAAGGCGGAGGTTGAGGGCGCCCTTGAGTTTCTCCTCAACGATGTCGGTGATCTCCTTGTCAAATGTCTTCCTGAGGATGCGCTCGCTTCTGCCGATGAGGGTGACGTTCTTACCCTGGGCGACGAAGGCCTCGGCCATCTCAAGGGCTATGTAACCCGTTCCAATGACAACAACGTTCCTGACATCGTGCTTTTCCATGTATTCCCTTATCGCGACTGCGTCGGGTGGAAGGTCCGCGGTGAAAACCCCCTCAAGGCCGCAGCCATCTATGGCCGGAACTTGGGGGGAGGCACCGTTGGCGAAGACGAGATAGTCCCACTCGTAGGTGTGCTCCCCATCGGGTTCCCTGACCCTGACCGCCCCCTGGTCAACCTCAAGGACCTCCGCCCTCATGTGGAGGTCTATACCCCTCTTCTTGATGAAGACCTCCGGCGGGTAGTGCATAAGCTTCTCCTTCGGCGAGATGCCCTCGACAACGTAGGGCACGCCGCAGGGGGCGTGGCTGACCCACTCCGTTGCCTCGAAAACCTTGACGTCCCACTCGGGTTGGAGCCTCTTAACACGAGACGCGGCGCTCATTCCAGCCGCTCCACCGCCTATGATAACCACCGTCTTCCCCATGAGCATCACCAGAAGAGGTTCAAAACCTAAGGTTAAAAAGATTGGCGGGACAGAACCGGGTCATTCCTTTCTGCCAAGGAAGTACCTCCTGCCCCCGACCTCCACCATGCGATAGACCTCGCCTTCTCTGAGCTCCATGCGCGGCTTCTCCAGTTCATAGGTTTCATACGTCTCCATGTCCATTAGCTGAACCTCGGTCGGAGTTATACTGGTTACCATGGCTTCCTTTCTTTCGTCCCTCCACCGCTTCTATGCCCTCTCGCTTCACGGTCTTCCAGTCGCGGCGCTCCGTCTCACGGGTGACCAGGTTGGTGAGTGTCATACCCTTCCCGTCCACGTTCTCCACGGTGTAAACGTTGCCGCGCCTGTCCATCACCAGGTCACCCCTCTGAAACTTCGGAATCCTGATGCTCACGCTCGCGCGGTGAACCTCTCTGCTGGTCTGTCTGTCAACGCCGACCAGCTCGTAGGCCTCACTTATCGTTCCGCCAAAGCGCTCCTTTATCGCCTGAGCGAGTTTCCTGGCACTTGAAGTCGAGCCCATGTAGAAGTCCATGCCCTCCTCCTTCTCTATGGTGTCCTGGATGAAGCCCATCCTGTCCCTGCGCATTATCTCGTCCACCTTCTCCTCGACGAGCTTTCCTATGGCCTTCCGTTCCTCCTCAGTCAGCGGCCTGCCCTCGGCACGGACCTGGAGTATGGCCTCGAAGTAGCCGCCGAGGAACTTGGAACAGCGCGGACAGACGGTCTGGCGTACATAGACCGTGACGTATCTGGTCTCGTCGTGGAGCTCGCGCTGGAGCTCGTGAATCCTGGCCTTTACACGGACCCCGTAGGTCACTATCGCCGGAAAGTGTTCAAGGTGAAAGTCAGCGGGTTCAAAGGCCACCGCAGCCCGTCCAACTGGAAGCTCGTCAATTTCGTCAAGCCCCTCCTGGGAGACCACCTCGTACTCCACGATTTTCTCGCTGAAAGAATCCTCGAGGGCCTCCAGGAGGGTGTTTTCGGCCACCTCGAATATAAGCTCCTCAAGGTCATAGCTCGCAGGATCAACCCAGACGCCCCTCTTCCTGTAGCTCCCGCAGTTCTGGCAGAGTTCCGTGTTGATTTCCCTCTCAATCAGCAAAACCGGGTTCTCCTTTCTGAAGCAGACCTGGCAGAGTCCGTCTATCAGCGGGCCCCCCTCGCTCTCGCTTATCCCGCACCTGTAGCAGAACCTCTCGCTCATCTCTCTCACCGGTGGTTGGTGCGGGGAGAGGTTTAAAAATGTAGCTCAGAGGAAGAGCCGGGCCATCTGTGCGTGTGGAACACCCTGAATTCTGAGGACCCTGTCTTCATCAACGTAGCCAAGCTCTATTGCCTTGGAGACACAACGTTCGCCGGTAAGATTGGCTATCGTGGCTTCGTGCAGCAGGGGCCCAAGGGCGTCTTCCTCGACCAGTTCCCCCCTATAAAACCGCTCCTTAACTTCAAGCTTGAGGTCGCCCTCCCTGAAGGTCTTTCCGAGGAGCTCCTCATCGCAGGCCGCGAGGAGAACCTCCCCCTGGACTCGGTATATTTTAACGTATATCATGAGCGCCACCGGAGTGAGAAACGCGGACAGGTTTAAAAGAGTTGGTGCAACGGATAAAAATCGAGAAAGGAAGAAGGTTGAGGGCATCAGCCCTCGGAGTTTTCAATCTCCTCAACGGCCTTCTGGAGTATCTTCACTGCCTTCATCTCGTGGAGATATGCCTGTCTCAGCGGCAGGAGCAGCCTGATGTCCCCGAGGTTGAGCAACAGGTTGCCGCCTGCAATTTCCTCTGCAGTCTTGTAGTACTCTGCGGCGGTTTCATTGTGGCTGAGGGCCTGCTGAAGGGTCTCGTTATCGACACCGAGCTCGAGGGCCTTCTGGTAGAGCTCATTGAACTGCTGGAGGTACATGTGGTAGTAGCGGTAGCCGAGGAAGTTGAGGGTCGGGATGGATGACCTAGTCGGCACACTGTACTTTACTGATACAGTGACGGGGGATGCAAATCTAACCTTCACGAAGAGGTAAGTCGCCTTCTCGCCGTCCTCAGTCCACCAGTCGACAAGGTGTCCCTCTGGTTCAGCAGATACTCCCTTAATCTGTGCACCTTTTGGCAGTTTGACCATGATTGTAGCAGTTTTTCCAGTGCTTCCATTGACGGTTAATGTAACCTCATTGCCCTTAACCGTCATGTCCTCCTCTGGGTCGAACTGGACATTGGCTCCCGGCTCTTCCGATGCAACAGCTGCAGATGGCTTGGTCACAGGTTTGGTTTCGGGTTCACTAACTGTAAGCTTGAAGGAGCCCTCGTAAGTAACAAAGTTGTCGGCGGTTACCGTTACGTCAATCTCATCCTCAAAGCCCGTCGCAGTATAGTTGAACTTGACGGTACCGTTTTCGTTGGTGGCGTACTTAATGCCCTCGATTTCAACGGTCGCATTGGGAACTGGTTCGCCATTTACGGCATTCTTGACTGTAAGTGTGAATTCCTTAGCCTCTCCAATGACGGCACTCTTGGAGTCTATACCGACCGCGAGGGTGGCCCTGTCCACTATGACGGTTATCGGAATTGTGGCGATAGTGGCCCTGGCCCTTGCAAGTTCATCGGGTCTGTTGTAGTTGTTCGAATCATAGTAGTTGTACAGATCATTGTAAATGTTGTTTTCTACGACCTCGATGACTCCGGAGTAAACTCCCGCGGGCAGGTTCTTCGAAATCGTTACGTTGGCAGTCAACTCAGCACTCTCACCGATTCCAAGGACAACACTGTTCTTATTGAGCTTTATGTTGCCGTTGTCCACAACCATCTGGACAACCAGGTCGAAGGTTGTCGTTGTTGGATTGCCGTTCTCGTCCTTAACGTCGAAGCCTTCAACGACAATTGAGTAATTTCCTGAAGCCGGGTAATCAATGACTATCTCTTCCTCAGCCGTTGGACCCACGTAAGTGGACGGATCAACGACTTCCTTACCTTTGCTGTTATAGAGGTACAGGTCAAGGTCTGCATCCTTTACACCCGGATTGCCTATCTTTATCTTAAGCTGCCGGACTCCCTCCGGAACCTCGATGCCCTTTATGAAGTACTCACCGTCCGCAACGCTCTCGATACTTGCGCTGTACGTTCCAAGGCCGATGGCGACGATGCTCGCGTTAATCGGGGTGTAGATGTTCTTGAGGTTTACGTTAAAGGTAAAGCCGGTGTTATTGTCACCGTAAACCCTGCTGACCTGCCAGATGTTTGGCGTTATGTTGACACCGTAGATTGAAGCAGTAAGGTTTCCAACGTATCCTGTTGGGTACTCCCAGTTAAATCCTGATGTCACTAGTTCCCATACTCCGGGTGCCGGGTCTGTAACAACATGTGGCTCGTCAGAGGTCTGGAACGGGAACACATACATTCCGTATGGAGTGTATATACCGTACTCAAGGTAATTACTGTATTTAACCTCTGTCCAAAGCCCATCAACGTTCTCCGGTATTCTAACAAAGTGATGAGTCTGCATATGGGCCCCGTTGGAGTCCTCCCACTTGAGCGTGTAGTTGTTCTCGGGGGTAAAGTTCTCCGGGATGACTATGGTGTTCAGTATCTCGTCGTCGATGACTGGCGTAGTTGGGTCGTCGATTATTATCCTGCCAACGTAAAGGCCCGGAGCTAAACCGTCGGTATCGTACTCGACTGTGAGGACGAAGTCCGTGTTGTTCACGAGGGTTATGGTGCTTACCGGAACCTTTATCCACGGTTCGGTCGCATAGACGTTGAACGTCCTGTACTTGGTGTCCCCAACATATTTGATGTGCCAGTCAACCGTCTTTGGAACCGAGTTCCTAGCGTAGAGGCCCTTTATGACATCAACGCCAAGATAGTCGGCGAAGTCGCTGTACGACTTGTCCGCCCAGTGGTCAACCGTTGGGAGCTTCATTCCATCCATTGACTCTAAGAGCTCCCACGACTTGGTGACGTTCACAAGACCGTGTCCCTGGTCGAGCTCGGTGTACTCCTGCCCGAGGTACGGGTCGCCCTCAAGCCAGGTGGCGCCGCTCTCAAGGGCCTTCTTGATCTTATTAGGGGTGTAGTCAATACCCTCCTTCTTTGCCCCGCTTATGAGGAGAGCGACGACGCCGCTGACGTGTGGGGTCGCCATTGAGGTTCCAGACATAAAGTCCGCGCCCGGTGGTCCTGGTTGTAGCCCATAGTACTCAGCAAGCCCTTCAAAAGAAGCTGCCCACATGGGAATAGACGAATATATAGCATATCCTGGTGCCACAATATCTGGCTTAAACATCCCATCTATTCTTGGGCCTCTGCTTGAGAAATATGCGATGCGGATGTTGTCGTAGTTCGTGTCCCTACCATAGTAACCATATGTCGGCAGAATGTCGAACCAGTCCCAGTAAAGGATTCCATAAAAGAACGTCATTCTTGTTTCATACTCAATGGGGACTACAGCAGCGCCGACCGTTATTGCCTTTGTAGCAACGCCAGGGCTACCAATGATATTAATACCTGGCCCCTCATTTCCAGCAGCAATGACGAACACGACGCCATATTCTTCGGTAAGTTCATCCACGGCAACACTTTCTGGGTCGGTGCCATCGAGGAGCGGGGCGTTTCCACCGAGGCTCATGCTTATGACATCTGCGCCATGGGTGGCGGCATAAGTCATTCCACTGATTATCTCCCAGTCATAGCCACCACCAGCACTCCTAAGGACTCTAATTGCCATTATCTGAGCTCCAGGCGCAACTCCCTGAGTGGTATCCAAGTTAAAGGTCTGTGTCTTTGTTTCAGTCCACCAGTCAATGTAAGTCCCACTATACTGACTGAGCCAATCCCATGCATCGTTGTTGCTGTCGTAACCGGCTATAGTTCCAGCGACGTGAGTTCCGTGGCTGTGGCCATCCCATCCAAAATATGCATAGTTACCGTCGGGATCAATCTCAGCCAGGACATAGTTAAGTGGGCCATAGTCCGAGTAATTGAAGACCGCCACGTCGTAAGTCATGTTGTACTGCCCAAGTGGCACCTCATCTGTGAAGTCGAAGTCAAGGTCAGTATCAACGTATGCCACATCATAGCCATTCCCGCTTGAGTTAACGAGAAGCACCGGGTAGAAGTCGTCGGTGTCACCATCAAAGTTCATGTCAAAGTACCTCTCCGGGAGAAGGCCGAAGTGATAAACCCCATTGGCGGAGGTTATGCCGCTGATTGTGACGTTGTCTATGTGCAGAGTCTCGGTAACGTACTCCATGTAACCGGTCGAGCTGTTTACTTTAAGGCCAGCAAAGACGACAAACGTCTTGTTTATTATAAGGACACCATTGGTAACATTGTCAAACTGGTACTGGGTATCCACGTATCCCTCGTCCGTAAAGTCCCGCCAGTCTATGATTTTTTTCTTCCCCTCCGGGGTTATGTTCAGGAAAGGGTGATTTGGGTCAACTCCAGTGTCGAGAACGGCAACAACGGTTCCATTTCCGTCATAACCGATGTCCTGTATGAACTGGAGGGCGTTTATAACCCATGTGCTGTTGTACATCTTGGGCTCAGCTTCTCCTGCGGCGGCATTGGTCTTGGTTGAGAGAACCTCCCTAGTGTCGGGGGGTACGAGCTTCCGCTCCTTGTTCAGCCACGCCCTCTCAAGCACTGAAACGTAGTTCAGCTCCTTGACCTTCTCAGGCTTGATCCTTATGAGGAGCATGTTAAGAATCTTGTTCTCATCCAGCACCTTTGCACCGAGTGCCTCAAGCTCACTTTTGGCCTCTTCAAGTTTCCCGTCCTTCACCCTGACTATGAGAACCATGTTTGGCTGGCCTGCCATGATTGCATTCAGAGCGGCCGTTGAGACTTCTTTGGAAACCACCTGATAAGAGGGCCGAGAGTCACTGCCACCCGCGGGTGCAGACGTGCCGGTGGCAGACACGGTCGTCCCAGCAGACGCTACCGGCAACGCTGCCGGAACCACCGCCAGCACCATCACTACAACAATCAAAAGACTCAGAGCCTTCCGATTCATCCTGACACCTCCATGTCGTAATGGTCATCCATACTGTAAAGGTCGCATAGATATAAAGATTTCGTTCTTGGGAGTAATGAAAAAGGACTAGCATCCCATGTAACACCGGTAGTGGCTATCTATGAACATTAAAGACCTAGTCGCGCTGTGTTGGCACCATTATGAAACACCATACAGTGTGATTTAAAGAATACCGCATCGATGAAGGACTATAAAATCCACCAAAACATATAAAACCGAGCAGAGCAGCACATGAATCTAGCGGATAGCGTGGTGAGAACGTATGGACAGAGAGAAGGTTTTGGCCGCTGTTGTGATCGTGGCGATCCTCGGATTGGCCCTCAACTACTACACACAGCACTATCAGGGCGGCGAAATATACGAAGCTGCCAACCATGCCTTTGGACTCCTGACCAAGGGATTCAACGTAACGATAATCGTGGAGACCGTTGAAGGCGAGACCGTTACCGGAACACTTCTGAGCGTCCAGGGATCAACGATAAACATCATATCCGATGGAAAGGTGCTGAGCGTGGGCGGTCCAAGTGCCACGAAGGAAGACCTCAGGGCCAGACTCATAAAGGTGGACTACCGCGGAAAGGTCTACGTCTACGAGCTTCCCCCGCGGCTGGGAGAAATGAGTGGAATAATCGATAACATAACCGTTGACGCTTACTCCGAGAGGTTCAGCGGTATAATCTACATAGAGGGAGAGATAAGCCCAATACAGCTCGGGATGCTCAAGTACCGGGCCGACTACCTCTCATACGGCTCCGTCACGATAAACCAGGTGAGCGGCAACGGGGCGGTTATAAGTACCAACATGGTGCCGATAGAGTTTCTCAAGGAGTTCCTTGGCGACTACAGGGTGTACCTCTACGGGACACTCTGCGTGAACTCGGAGGAGAGAAACCTGCCCCTGAAGATCCTTGAGGTGAGGACTGGATGAAAGGACTGCCCCTCCTCATCCCCCTGCTGTTCATCGGATTCATATCCCTCGGCCTGGCAGAGCCGAAGACGATGGCAATGGGCGTGGCGTTTGCAGTTTCAATAATCCTGGGAATCTACAAGGGAGCTGAGATAGAATGGGACGACCTGGGACTGGACATCGATGAGAGGTACATGGTATGGGCGTTCTGGATCGCAATAGTGATAATAGGGCTGCAGATTCTGATGCTTCGGAGCGTTCCACTACTCCACCCCTCTGTGAGGACCAGCCTCAACCCTAGACTCACTGCATTGACTTATTTCCTCGGCGTGCCCTCCAGCGTATACCTGTTCCTGAGAGGAAGGAGATACGCCCTGATGTATCCCATTGCGGTTGCGCTCTACGCCTACAGAACCCCAGTCCTCGTCAGCGTTATAGCCCTAGGCGCCGCGTACTACGAGGGGATGAGGAAAGAGGGAAAGGTCAAACCCTACCACATTGCCGCGGCCGTAGTGGCCCTCATCATCCTTGGGCTTGGGGTAACATTCCTCAGGGGCGAAACACTGGGAAGCCTGTGGATCCGTGTTCAGAGTTCGACTTCAGTCCTGGATATAATAGTGTGGAGGGCAGGGTGGAACGGCCTCTACCACGGCTACCTCCAGTGGTCTGGAATAAAATCGTACCTGGCAGGGGGATATTCGCCCAGAGGACTTGTGGCTAAGTTCCTCTACGTGCACACGGGCGTCACCATAACTCCCACCCTCCTAGGAGGCATGTATCTGGACTTTGGAGTGTTTGCTGTCATCGAGGGATTTCTGCTCGGCGTTTACTACGGGATGATTGGAAGGGCAGTTCAGCCGGTTACGATGACCCTCTACTATTCAACCCTGGCCTACGGTATCGTCGGCGTCGAGACCGGGATACTCGACCTCCCGGTGTACCTTCTCTTCGGCCTCGGGGCGTACATAATCATCACAGGGTGGAGGAGCGCCAAGAGGGAACCCGGTGGGATCGGGTCATGAGGCTCAGCACCGTCTTCTGGGCGTCGGCCATTCTTTACCTCATCACGGCCCTGATTTCAAAAACCGTGTACTCAGACCTCCTGCCCGGGCCTGGGGCGGCACCCCTGGCATACGCACTGACGTTTATCGGGGTTATCGCGGTTTCGTATCATCTGAGCGGAAGGCTTGGGGATGGTTACAAGACCAAGCTTTACCTGGCGGTGCTGGTTGTTGTTCTGTCCCTCCTTGGGTGGTGGGGCCTCATCCTGGCACTGGCCATAATCGGAGCCACGGAGGTGATTATATACTACGAAGCGCGCGGCGTTGAGAGTAACCCCGAGAACGCCCGCAGAGAGCTCCGGATCATCCTGACCTTCGTCGTACTCGTGCTCTTCATAATACCCGTAGCCGCGGGGGCCGTGCCCCTCCTCAGACCGGAGGCAAGGTACTCCGTTTTCAGGCTGTTCTACCTTGCAGCGGGTTACCTCACGGTTGTGGTGCTGTCCCTGAAGCCGGACTTCAGGATGTTCCTCCTGGGGGAGACGATAGCGGCGGTCTCGACCTTCCGGACGGTGGGACTGGCTGTGGCATTGGCCTACTTCCTGCGGATGGTGCAGCGGGGAAATGCAAAGACGGGCATCCGGGGGAGGAGGCGCTACTTCATAATCGGGGCCGTGCTCCTAACCCTCCTCGCGGTGTTTGTGATAAGGTACTACACCACCGTTCGGACGTATCCCGGATGGAGCCTGGGATTCTTTGAGACCCTTCTCTACAGACCCGGTGTGACGTACACAGTTTACGAAAGGCTCTTTCACCTAGGGATGCCCTGGGGGGAGAGGGGAATACTGTTCTCAACCGATCCCAAGGGCTACGTCGGCTCCCTCTTTGGGCGGGACGTCGGGTACACGTACACGCTTTTCGGCCAGCCCGCCTACGATTTCGGGCTCCTTGGACTGATTGAGGGGGCCTTCCTGGGGATGGCACTCGCGGACGCGGAGAGAAGAAGACCAACCGCGGTCCTGTCGGTGACCCTCATGACCCTGATGGTTCCTATAGGGGTGGACGCGTTCTTCCTCTCAGCCATGGCTTTCCTGGCGTATCTGTCGGTGGAGGTGGATGTATGGAAAAGAAGTCACTGATATTCCTGGTTCCATTCCTCCTGACCCTGTGCGTCAGCCTGCTGACGATGCCCCCATCAAACACCGTAACATACGACGGCGCGCTCTACATAGACATAGCAAGGAACCTCGCGGAGGACATCACGGACTTCACCTACCAGGGGATCTACATGATGTACCGGCCGCCGCTCTATCCCTACACCCTCTCGATTCCATACCACTCCATCCATGAGCCATACGCACAGCTCACCGTTGCCCGGACAGTCTCGATGCTGTTCTTCGCATTAACCGCAGCGCTGACCTACCTGCTCACGGTGGAGATGTTCGGGGACCCCTTCAAAGGCATCGCCGCGAGTCTGTTCTATATATTCAACCCCCTGGCGTTCACCATGGCGACCAGGGAGCTCGTGCACAGCGAGTTTACATTCTTCTACACCCTGGCGGTCTATCTGTTCTACACGGGCAGAAAACGGGGCGTTCCATACAGGATTTACATATCCTTCATATCCGCGGGCCTCGCCATCCTGACCCGCTACACCGGGCTCTCCATACTCGGAGTATTCATAGCGTATCTGTGGCTCACGGACCACTGGGAATGGGTCAAAAAGAGGGAGTACTGGGTTGGCTTCATCCTCCTCGGCCTCACCCTCGCCCCCTGGCTTTACATGGGGCACCTGCACTACGGCGGTCCCTTCAGACCGTTCAGTGTGGCATCGAGGGTGGTGACGCTTGACAGGCCCGTTTCGGTTTCGGACTACCTGCACCTGCTTCGTGAGGACGTTGGCCTTCTGCTCCCGGCACTCGCCGCCCTGGGCTTCATCAGGCTCAAAAAGAATGATGAAGGCTGGCTGCTCATAAGCTGGCTCTTCGTGGGACTCATGGGAATACTGACGGTCACCCACAAGGAGACGCGCTTCATAACATTCCTCTCACCGGCGATTGCCATCATGGCGGTGGAAGGTGCTGAGATCATCGTCGAGGCCATTGAAACTGTGGTCAAATGGACGGGGAGTACGCTCGTTGGAACGAGACGTGTAGCAGTGGGGCTGGCCGTTTCGCTACTCCTTTTAGTCCCGATCGGGATGAGGGCCCATGAGCTGCATGATGAATGGAACACCATGGGGTTGCAGGAAACGACGGTTCTGGACTACGTATCTGACAGGTACCGTGCTGAGCACCTGCTGGTCTCTCCCAGACTGTACACAATGGCGGGCTACTACTATCCCGGAGCCAGTGTGGAAATGGTGCTCGAGGGGGCATCAGTCCACGAGAAGATTGAGAACGGATACTACGACCTCATCGTGCTGAGGGAACCGGCACCGGCACTAAACATCACGGAGAGCGGAAACTACGCCCTTGCCAAAGAGTTCTACGATGGAAAGTTCAAAATATACCTCCGAAAGGAGAATTAGGGCACCTTAATGCCCGAATGGACATGTTAGCCCCCATTTTCATTTCTGTACGCTGAAGAACACCCATGGATAGTTAATTTTAAATATGGGCTCTCGATATATCACCCGCAGTAAACGATTGTGGAGGGATTCGCATGAGCGAATACAAGTTTATAAAGTGGTTTGAGGACCTCAGGAAGACCGACGTTCCCCTCGTCGGTGGAAAGGGTGCCAACCTCGGAGAAATGACCAACGCGGGAATACCCGTCCCGCCCGGATTCTGTGTTACCGCCGAGGCCTACAAGTACTTCGTCGAGAACGTTAAGCTTGAGGACGGTACCGTTCTCCAGGACTGGATTATGGGCGTCATCGCCGAGACCAACGTCGATGACAGCAAGCAGCTCCAGGAGAACACCGCCAAGATCAGGCAGAAGATAATCGAGCTCCCGATGCTCCCCGAGATCGCCCAGGAGATTGAAGATGCCTACAAGAAGCTCAGCGCCAGGTACAACAAGGACGCCGTTTACGTCGCCGTTAGGAGCTCCGCTACCGCTGAAGACCTCCCGGAGGCTTCCTTCGCCGGCCAGCAGGAGACCTACCTCGACGTCTACGGCGTTGACGACGTCATAGACAAGGTCAAGAAGTGCTGGGCTTCACTCTGGACTGCCAGGGCTACCTTCTACAGGGCCAAGCAGGGCTTCGACCACAGCAAGGTCTACCTCAGCGCCGTCGTCCAGAAGATGGTCAACAGCGAGACCAGCGGTGTCATGTTCACCGCCAACCCGGTCACCAACGACAGGAGCGAGATAATGATCAACGCCGCCTGGGGCCTCGGTGAGGCCGTCGTCAGCGGCAGCGTTTCCCCTGACGAGTACATCGTCGAGAAGGGCACCTGGAAGATAAAGGAGAAGTACATCGCCAAGAAGGAGGTCATGGTCGTCCGCAACCCGGAGACCGGCAAGGGCACCGTTTACGTCAAGGTCGCCGACCACCTCGGCCCCGAGTGGGTTGAGAAGCAGGTTCTCACCGAGGAGCAGATCATCGAGGTCGCCAAGATCGGTGCCAAGATCGAGGAGCACTACGGCTGGCCGCAGGACATCGAGTGGGCCTACGACAAGGACGACGGCAAGCTCTACATCGTCCAGTCCAGGCCGATCACCACCCTTAAGGATGAGGTTAAGACGGAGGAGGCTGAGATGACCGAGGAGATGAACGTCCTTCTCAAGGGTCTTGGAGCTTCACCCGGCGTTGGTGCCGGTAAGGTTGTCGTCATATTCGAGGCGAGCGAGATTGACAAGGTCAAGGAGGGCGACGTCCTCGTCACCACCATGACCAACCCGGACATGGTTCCGGCAATGAAGAGGGCTTCCGCTATCGTTACCGACGAGGGCGGAAGGACCTGCCACGCAGCCATCGTCAGCAGGGAGCTCGGCATCCCGGCCGTCGTCGGTACCAAGGAGGCCACTAAGGTCCTCAAGGACGGCATGCTCGTCACCGTCGACGGTACCAGGGGTGTCGTCTACGAGGGCATAGTCAAGAGCCTCGTCAAGAAGGAGGAGGAAGAGAAGGCTGGAGGCCAGGTCGTCGTTGCCGGTGCCCCGCTCGTCACCGCCACCGAGGTCAAGGTCAACGTCTCCATGCCGGAGGTCGCTGAGCGCGCTGCAGCCACCGGCGCCGACGGTGTCGGTCTCCTTCGCGCTGAGCACATGATCCTCGGAATAGGCGCCCACCCGATCAAGTTCATCAGGGAG